>DGHP01000081.1 GCA_002392705.1 Lachnospiraceae bacterium UBA3845
CCGAATACAGTCCGCGTCATGTTTCATGATCTTCCGGAAGAGGAGAAAGACGCTGTTCTGGCAGAGCTGAAGGAGACGCCCCATGTGAATGGCGTATCGTTCATTCCCGATGATCCGCGCTATGAGAAGGATGGGTATGTCCTGTATATTCTGGACTTTACGGCCGGTTTTTTTTCTGCTCAGATGCAGGAAGCGGAGAATTATATCCGGTCTCATTTTTCAGGGCGGTATGGTATGGTCTACTGCCTTGACAAGACGCAGCAGCAGGGCGTCCCTGTCTGGATCATTGTGCTTGCTGTTTCTCTGCTGCTGGTGTTCCTGCTGCTTTTTTCGGGTTCCTGGGCGGAGCCGTTTTTATTTCTTTTCGCGATGGGGATCGCGGTCGTGATCAATATGGGAAGCAATGTTCTGCTTCCGTACATATCGGAGATTACCTGGTCGATCGGGGCCATCCTTCAGCTGGCGCTGTCCATCGATTATTCCGTTATCCTCATGAGCAGGTACCGGCAGGAGCTGGCTCTGACTGCGGACAGAGGGAAGCCTGCATCCGGCCCGGAACTTCCGGAAGACCTTTCCGCAAAAGACCGTGAGCGGGCGATGAAGGCAGCCCTTCAGGCCGCATTTTCATCTATCTCGGGCAGCGCTTTTACGACAGTCGTCGGCTTCCTTGTGCTGGTTTTCATGAGCTTTAAAATCGGGCGTGATATGGGACTTGTCATGGCGAAGGGCGTGCTGCTCAGCATGGTTTCCATCCTGACCGTCCTGCCTTTTCTGGTGTTAGCACTTGACGGGGTGATTCAGAGAACGCGCAAGAAGAGTCTGTCCCTGAAGATGGACGCGGCCGCCCGCTTTTCTTACCGGCACCGCCGGGGGATCACGCTGTTCTTTGCGGTGTTCTGTGTGCTTGTGTTCGTGGAGAAGGGAAATACGGGGATCGCTTTCACGATGCTTGCGCCGAACGAGATCGATCCGGTATTCCCGAAGGAAAACCAGATTATCCTGCTCTATGAAAATGCGGATGAGGAGGCTGCAGCCGACATCATCCCCGAACTGGAGAAGGAATCCGGTGTGAACAGCGTGATGGCCTGGCCGAACACGCTCGGGAAGGCCTTTACCGCGGATGAACTGGCGGATTTTGTCTCAGCGATGGGCGGCGGGATGGGCTATGAGATCTCTCCGGAACTGATCCGCACCGTATATTTTCTGTATTTCGGGGGAAATGAACAGGGGCGTCTTACGGTATCGGAGCTGGTTTCCTGGCTGTCTGAGAATGTATCGAAGAATGTTCTCCTGAAGAGTATGATGCCTGAGGATCTGCAGGAGACTCTCGCACAGGCACCTGCCATGCTGGAAGAGGCAGGGCATCAGCTGAAGGGACCGGAGCATTCCATTATGGCGATATCCATATCTCTTCCCGCGGAATCTGATGAAACCAGTGCTTTCATGGAGCGGCTCAGGGATCTTTGCGGGAAGAAGCTGTCAGGGGCCTGGTATCTGATCGGCAATACGCCGATGGCGATGGAGATGGTGGACACATTTTCCGGAGAGCTGAATTTCCTGACACTGCTGACCGCTGCCGCGATCTTCCTGGTCGTTCTTGTCATATTCCGTTCGCCGGCTGTTCCCGCGATTCTGGTGCTCCTGATCCAGTCCGGCGTCTATGCGACCATGGTTATGATCAACCTTCAGGGTATGACCATCTACTATATCGCCCTTTTAGTTGTGCAGAGCATCCTGATGGGCGCCACCATCGACTACGCGATCCTTTTCACCAACTATTACCGGGAGATGAGAATGACGAAGATGGCAGAGGAGGCCCTGACGGAAGCATACAACCGGTCCATTCACACGATTCTGACCTCCGGCAGCATCGTTGTCTCAGTCACGGCGATCGTGGGATATGCTTTTGAAGACCCTTCCGTGAGGCAGATTGTCCACACGATCTCCAAAGGCGCGGCGTGCGCTGTCCTTCTGATCCTGTTCGTTCTGCCCGGGCTGCTCGCCGCACTGGACCGGATTACCGCGGGACAGGGGGCTCTGACGCAGACCGGAGTGAAAGGCGGCAGACACAGCGATACTGATTAGAGCATCATCCGTCCGGAGCAGGCATTACGGCAGACAGAAAAAACGGTTGACCGGACAGGGTATCATTATCTATGATAGCAGGGATCAGGAAAACGCTGATTTATTCTGACTGATAACTCCTGATGCCGTGAAAACAGCGTTTCCCTATAGAATCTTTGAGCGCGTAATGCGCTCAAAGCCGCGTGCTGCACGGCTTGCAAAGCAAGCCTTCAGCTGCGCAGCACTGCGATGGCAGATCCGGGTTCTTACACAGCAAAACAGCAGGGAGAAACAGCATGTATAAGGAAGCGTTGACCCATTTCAGTCCGTCCCTTGGCAGGGACATGAATATGATGATATATGGAAACAGCGGTGTTCCGTTCCTGGTCTTTCCGACACAGGACGGCATGTGCCGGCAGTGGGAAGAGTTCGGCCTGACAGACCATCTTGGCGATTATATCGGGGAAGGCCGCATTCAGCTGTTCGTTGTGGACACCGTGGATAAAGAGAGCTGGTCTGATAAATCGGGCGACCCGTCCTGGCGCGCGGAGCGGCAGGAGCAGTATTTCCACTACATCACGGACCAGGTTGTCCCGCTGATCCGTGACCGCAGCGGACAGCTCCCGATGGCGGCCGGCCTGAGCATGGGCGCCGACCACACGGCGATCTGCTTCCTGCGCCGTCCGGACCTTTTTGCGGGCATGCTGGCTCTGTCGGGCGTATACGATGCGGATTATTTCTTTGACGGTTTTATGAATCCCACGCTCTACGAAAATTCACCGGAGCGTTTTCTGCCCAATATGCCTGCGGATCATCCCTACATCGGGCTGTACAACCGGAAGAAGATCATCTTCTGCGTGGGACAGGGGGCCTGGGAAGAGGACGGCGTCCGCACTCTGCGCTTCCTGCAGAGCGTGTTTGAGCAGAAGGGAATTCATGCCTGGTGTGATTTCTGGGGCTATGACGTGAATCACGACTGGCCCTGGTGGTTCCGGCAGCTGCGTTATTTTCTGCCATTTCTTCTCAATGAGCAGTGAGACTCCTGTCAGGCGTGTTCCGGCAGAAGCATCGAAGATGCGGCATACGTGCGCAGCACGGATGGTTTCCTCTGTACGCCTTTCCTCTAAGGCAGCAAAGCTGCCAGGTGGAATATGCGGGCGGCCTGATGTGTGGAGGGCCGTGAACAGGTACTGTAAATATACATAAACAAGGTGCGAACGTACCTGTCTTTTTAAGAAAAGAAGGGTTTTGCAATGAATTTCGTGTTTATATCTCCAAACTTTCCGCATACTTACTGGCAGTTCTGCGACCGGCTGCACCGGAACGGCATCAACGTGCTGGGCATCGGTGATTCGCCCTATGACAGCCTGGAGGCGCCTCTGAAGGCCGCACTGACGGAGTACTATAAGGTGGATTCGCTGGAAGATTACGACCAGGTTTACCGTGCCGCGGCGTATTTCGCGTTCAGGTACGGCAGGATCGACTGGATCGAATCCATGAATGAATACTGGCTGGAGCAGGACGCCCGGCTGCGGACCGACTTCAATGTCACGACCGGCATACAGTCCGACCGGATCGGCTTCATCAAGGAGAAGTCACTGATGAAGGGCATCTACCTTAAGGCGAAGATTCCCACCGCGCGGCAGCACATTGTTTCGACTGCCGAAGCCGGCCGGGCGTTTATTGAGGAGGTCGGATATCCTGTGATCGTCAAGCCGGATATCGGCGTCGGCGCGACCAATACCTGGAAGCTGGAGAAGGAGGCGGATTTTGAGGCGTTTTATGAGCATCTGCCGGAGCATCCCTATGTGATGGAGGAGTTCATAGAGGGCGTAATCTGTTCCTATGACGCCATCACGGATACCGGCTGCGAACCGCTCTTTGAGAGTATGACAGTCTGGCCGCCGGTAATGGACATTGTAAACCGGGATCTTGACCTGATGTATTATACCTGCCCTGAGGTGCCTGAAAAGCTGCGTCTGCTGGGCAGGAAGACCGTGAAAGCATTCGGCGTGGACAGACGTTTCGTGCATCTGGAGTTCTTCCGTCTGACCAGAGCCCGCAAGGGGCTCGGCGAGGTGGGAGACTTCTGCGCGCTGGAGGTTAACATGCGCCCGGCAGGAGGTTATACGCCGGACATGATGAATTTTGCCCATTCAACGGATGTGTACCAGATCTACGCCGATATGGTGGCGTCGGATGCCCGCATTAAGCCGGAAGGGCCGGAGCATTACTACTGTGTTTACGCCAGCCGCAAGGATGGCCACAGCTATCAGCATACGCATGAGGAGATCATGGCGCGCTATGGCGAAAACATGGTTATGCAGGAGGAAATGCCGGAGATGAACTGGCCGCAGATGGGCCGCTATATGTATACAGCGAGATTAAAAACCTTTGAGGAGACAGAGGCATTCATCAACTGGGTACAGGGATAGAGGAGGGACTGAACATTGACAGAACAGGAAAAGCAGAGTCTGACCAGGCAGCTGATGGAGGAATGGTCCGCGCGGGACAAGGCTTTAAAGGCGGACCGGTTTCAGGAGCTGAACAGGATCGCACGGAAGGGACAGATCGTATTCGCCGGTTCCAGCCTTATGGAGCATTTTCCGATCTATGAGATGCTTCTTGACCGCCGGCTTCCCTATACCATCTATAATCGCGGAATCGGCGGCTATACAACAAATGAACTTCTTGACACGATGGGGCCCTGCATTCTGGACCTGGAGCCGGCAGCCGTTTTTCTGAATATCGGAACCAATGACATGAACGGGGCAGATTATGTGCTTCCGGAATTTCTGGACCGATATGAGCGGATCGTCAGAAGTATTCTGCAGAAGCTTCCTGAAGTAAAACTGTATCTGCTGGCCTTTTACCCTGTCAATCAGGCAGCAGCGCCGCAGGAAGCGGCGGAAGCATTCTGCTGCCGCACCAATGAGAGGCTGCAGGAAGCGAATCATGAGATCCGGAAACTGGCTGAACGGTATCATGCAGAGTATCTGGACCTGAATGCCGGTCTGACGGATGAGGCAGGAAACCTGAGAAAGGAACTCACGATCGACGGCGTCCATATGCATGTGGAAGGCTACCGGATTGTACTGGACAACCTGCTTCCTGCGCTGGAAGAGCTTGCGGGGAAGATGAAAACAGATTAAAAAGAGGACATGTTTACCGGTCTTCATGGCGCGGACTGCCATCGCCGGTTTTGGAAATAGGAACAGGAGAGGGCCTGCCGCGGATGCGGCAGGCCCTCTCCTGTGTGCGGTTATCGCGGAATCGGACTTCCGATCGTGTGTGCAGACGCGATGAATCAGAATCTGATCTCAGATCAGCCCTGAAGCGTGACTCTGATATTACATATATCTTACAATCTCTTCCAGGGCGTATTTCGGCACATAATAATCGCCGTTCTCATCACGCCAGTAATTCTTCCGGCCGTCCTCAAGCGGCACTACCGTGCTCCTGTGAGCGGGATAGCCGAAGGCGATGCCGGTATGGACCTGCAGATTTTCCGGAAGATCCAGAAGCTGCGCGGTTTTTTCCCGGTGCAGCGTGCCGATGATGCAGCTGCCCACGCCTTTCGCCCAGGCGGCTGTAGTCATCCCTGCCACAGCGATTCCCACATCGATGTCACTGTGTCCCGGCACGGAAGTATCCTGCAGGATCACGATGTATAAGGTGGGACGCTGCTCCGGGGCCGGGGTTCCGGCCCCGTTCGGGATGGCGGCGGCCCATTTTGTCAGTTCACAGAGCTTTGCCACATCTTCCGGCTTTTCCGCCACCACGAAGCGCAGGCTCTGCCTGTTTGCACCGCAGTTTGCCAGGCGTCCGGCCTCCAGAATGTCCTGAAGGACTTCCTTTGGAACCGGCTTTTGTGTAAATGCCCGGAAAGTGCGCCTTGTGCCAAGTACTTCCATTATATCCATGTTTATCTCCATTCTGCCGCCTCTGTACCGGCGGCACAGACAGCTCCGGTTATTTTCCGCCCCGGACCATCTCTTTGAACGCGTTGACCAGGTCACGGATACAGTAAACCAGGATCAGGAACCCGCCGATCAGAATACTGGCATAGGGCACCTGCCGCGGCGCGCGGAGAATAATGGTCGGCGCCTGAGCCTTGGAAAACAGATCCCAGGCGTAATAGAAGAATACCGCGAAGAAGATGACGTTGAAGATCGTGATGCAGAAATTCAGCACGCGGATAAAGGTTGTATCCTTGAACTTTTCCTGCAGCAGGTCAACCCGGAAATGCGCGCCGTCTCTCATAATCAGCGCACTCGTCAGGAAGATCATATACGCCATGCTCCACTCAACCACCTCGTCTGTCCAGGAAAGGGAGATGTTGATGGGGGTGAAACGGATAATTACGCGGAAGAGCAGGATAAACGCGATGAGTATCAGGCAGGCGACCACCACGGCCTTCAGGATCGCGGCTACGACTTCATCAAGCTTTTTCAGAAATTGCATGGCAGCCTCCTCTTAAACCAGAATGGACGGCAGCCATGTGCAGAGCGGCGGAATAAACGCGCACAGCAAGAGCACGAAGAGGATACCGATCACATAGGGGATAACTTCTTTTGACAGTTCCAGCATCGGCACATCCGTTACCGAGGATACGGCGTAAAGGCTCATGCCAACCGGAGGAGTCAGAAGACCGATCATGGAAGCCAGAACCATGATAACGCCGAACTGAAGCTGGCTCATGCCCATCTGCGCGATGATCGGCAGGAAGATGGGGGCAACGATCAGGATGACCGCCGTACCTTCCAGGAACATGCCCAGAATAAGCAGGATGAAGATGATCATCAGAAGAAGCAGAACATTGTTGTCCGTGATGGCGAGCATTCCGTCGATAACCTGGTTCGGCACGCGCTGGTGCGTCATGAAGTAGGCAAGGAAGTTCGCGATCGAGATGATGAACAGCGTCTTGCAGCTGGTTACGATACTGTCATAGATGATCTTGAACAGATCTCTGAATTTTACTTCCCTGTAAACGAAGCAGCTTAAGATCAGCGCGTAGAAGCAGGCAACGATGGAAGCTTCCGTCGCGGTAAACCATCCGCTCCAGATACCGCCTACGATAATCACGATGGTCATCAGGCTGGGGATGGCCTTGACAAAATACTGCCAGCGAATCTTCCAGGGCATCTTGGGCTCGATCGGATACTTGTTCTTAATGCTGGCGTAGTATACCCATACGGACATCGCGATCGCCATCATGAAGCCGGGAATAAAGCCGGCCGCGAACAGTTTGCTGACCGAAGTCTCCGACGCGCAGCTGGAATAAACGACGAATGCGATGGAAGGCGGAATAACGGGACCGATGGTGGAGGAACCCGCCGTGATGCCCGCGCTGAACTTATGCGGGAAGCCCGCGTCGTCCATGGCCTTCATCTCGATCATTCCAAGGCCGGCGGCGTCTGCCACCGCAGCGCCGGACATGCCGGAGAAAATAACGGAGGAAACGATGTTGACCTGTCCCAGTCCGCCCGGCCAGTGGCCGACGCAGGCCTTCGCGAAGTTAAAGATACGGTCCGTAATGCCGCCGGTATTCATAAGGTTGCCGGCAAGGATGAAAAATGGAATCGCCAGCATGGTGAAGCTGGTGGTTCCGTTATAGACACGCTGTGCCATAACCGCCAGGATATCGCCGTAGCCAAGTCCCGCAAACATGGCAGCCGCGGTCCCGCCCATGGCTGCGCATACAGGGACGCCGAGCAGCATCAGCCCGATCAGCACAACGCATGTAATCAATGCAATCATAAGATTTTCTCCTCTGCATTTTTACAAAAACAGCATCCTCCAAAGCCCGCAGACGGGGATCCGGAGGATGCTGTCATCTGTTTATTTCACCAAAACGCTGCTGCCCGGGGGCAGGCAGAAACCGTTTTTACTGACGAGCGTTCTCGACGATCTCCATCATCCTGTCAACCTGTTCCTGAGTCACGGCACCGGTGGAAACCATCTTGTCGTATGCATACTGCATGTTCTCACGGAATTCGTCGATATCGACCTCGATGACTTCCATGCCTTCCGCAGCCAGCTTCTCAAGGTAGTCAGCCTCGGAATCCTGAACGGTCTGGCGCATGAAAGCGGATGCTTCCGCGGAAGCCTTCTCGATCGCTTCACGCTGCGCGTCGGTCAGCTTCTCCCAGAACTTGTTGTTGATGCAGAGGTTCATGGACTCCCACTCATGCTTGGTCAGGGTCAGATACTTCTGCTCGCACTCCCAGAGAGAGTTGTTATAGATCGTGGAGATCGGGTTCTCCTGGCCGTCGACTGTCTTCTGCTTCAGAGCGGGGATCAGCTCACTGAACGCTACCTGCTGTACATTGGCGCCAAGTGCTTCCATACAGAAGATCAGCTGCTGCTCGGAAGGTGTACGGATCAGAAGGCCCTTGACCTGGTCCGGATGCTCTACCGGAACCTTGGAGTTGGTAAGGCTGCGGAAGCCGTACTCCCAGCTGCCTACATCATGGATGCCCTTGGATTCCAGTGTGCCGTCAGCGACCCACTCCTTGAACTCGCCGTCAACTACGCGGTATGCATGCTCATAATCATCATACAGATAGGGCATGGCGACAAGATGATAGCGGCTGTCATATTCACCCAGCGTAGCTTCGCAGATCAGGCATGCCTCGATGGCGCCGATGGAAACCTGCTCAGCCATCTCGGGCGCATTGCCGAATTCGGAGTTGTTGTGTACTTCTACAGTAATGGAACCGTTGGAATATTCATTTGCCAGTTCAGCAAACTTCAGGGAGGCAGCCTGTCCGGGCTCGCCGTCCGCATTGAAGTTGCCCAGGCGGATGGTTACTGCGGGATCAGCTTCGTCAGCCATAACAGCCTGTGCGCAGCCAAAGAGCATGGTTCCGGCCATAGCCAGTGAAAGGAGTGTTGTGAATGCTTTTTTCTTCATAGTGTGTTGGTCCTCCTTGATAGAGTGTATAAAAAGTGTAAGGATTTGCCACACGGATGTGTGGAACTTGTATAAAAAATTATAATCTTTCACCGGTTTATTTGTCAATGCATTCTAACAGTACTATTATGGAACATTAACTCCGCAGTTACTATTCACGGCCTCATTACTGCTTCCAGATGAATCTGACCTTCCCTGTCATTCCGTCCGCAATACCGGAATAATTGTCATAGGCTGCTCCCAGATCCGAAGTCTCCTTCAGGGCTTCTGACACATTGGAAAAATCAGGTATCGCAGCGTTCAGGATCCCGGCGCCAAGCGAAAGCTCCCAGCTGTTTCCTTTCAGAGCGGCTGCGCCTGAAGCAAGCTCATCCGCAGCATCTTTCGCGGAGCTGACCCCGTCTGTATAAGAGACGAGTCCGGTATAGAAGCTTTCCGCCGCTGTCAGCTTTTCCAGCACTGCTGTCAGAACCTGACGCTCGGGTTCTCCGGCTTCTTTCTGCAGTTCGCCCAGCAGATCGGCGTAGTTTTCCATGGTAAGCGTCTCCGTTTCGATCCCGGCCTCCTTCAGCCTGGAATCTGCCGCTTCCAGCGCTTCTTCAAGGATCTGTCCGGCCCCTTCCAGCAGCGCGTCCTGCCGGTCAGTCAGTTCTCCGAGTCCGCCGGCAAGCTTTTTTGACGCGTTTTTCAGAGATTTCGCTCCGTCATCAAAGGAAGACACGCCGCTCGTGATCTGGCTGACGCCGGTTTTCAGTCCGCCCAGTTTTCCGAAAAGACCATCGAACAGTGCAGACAGGTCTGCACCCTCTTCCGAGAACAGTTCATTTGTGATCAGTGTGTAGGCGGTGTTCCAGGTGAAGTCCTGTACCTGCCCGGTGATCTCCACATAATCCGGCACCTGGGCGTCTCCGAGGCCGGTCAGCTGTGCATAGGCAGGCATCTTAAGGTCTTCAGCGACCCCCGGGAATGCCATGCCGATCACAAGCGTATGCTCACCGTCGCTTAAGGCGCGTCCGTTCGTGACTTCAAGATCGCTCCAGATGTTTTCATCCGGCATAAAGGCCGTCAATGCCGCGAAAGGTACATGCAGCGTACTTTCTTCCTCCTCCAGGGTCACTTTTTTCTCGGCATGGTTTTCATACTGCCAGCGGATCGTCAGCTTCCCGCTTTTTCCTTCCAGCTCCTGCGGGCTGATTTCATCTCCATCCAGAAGAGCGGTCACGCTGATTGTGACAGGAAGCTCTTTGTCTGCCGTTCCCTGGTAGAAGATGTCTTTCCCGCAGGCTTCCCAACAGATTCCTCCGTCTTCTGATTCCGTAAAGGTCTCGTCTCCCTTCAGGTTTTCAATATCCGAAAGAATGGTTTTATCCTCCAGCGTGTCGGTAAGTCCTGTATTCTTCAGCCAGTCGCTGACGATAATCCTGTCCACGCTTCCGGCCGGATCTGAAATCACATAGACGGTCTCTTCCTTCTGCGCTGTCATTATCTGTGAGGGTGTTTCCGTCTCAGCCGCCGCTGCCTGTCCGAACAGCATGAAGACAGCTGCCGCTGTGCCGATCAGTCCTGAATATATGGTTTTTCTGTCATGATTACGCATCTTTGCCTATGCCTCCTTCATCTTCAAAGTAGTTGCCCTGATTACCCTGTCAAATGCCATCAGCATGGCCGGCAGGAAAGCGATGACGCAGATTACGCTGATCACGGCGCCTCTGGCCATCAGCATGCACATGGATCGAATAATATCAATATTTGAATACACGGCGACACCGAAGGTGGCCGCGAACAGTCCCGCGCCGCTTACGATAATGGACGGGGCACTCGACGCGATGGCGGTCTTCAAGGCACTCTTTGTGTCCGCACCCGCTTTGCGCTCATTTTTATACCGGGTCGTCATCAGGATCGCGTAATCCACTGTAGCGCCAAGCTGGATGGTGCTGATACAGATGGGGGCGATGAACGGAAGTGACTGACCCAGGAAATGTGCCAGGCCCAGGTTGATGAAGATCGCCAGCTCGATCACCGCGATCAGGATGACGGGAAGCGAGAGACTCTGTTCCACCAGAAGGATGATCACGAAGATCGCCAGAATGGAGACTGCATTGACCACCTTGAAATCATGGCCGGTCGTTTCGATCATATCCTTCATGCAGGGCGCTTCCCCGATCAGCATCCCGTTGGGATCATACTTTTTCAGAATGTCGTTCAGCACTTCAATCTGATCGTTGACCTGTTCGCTGGCCACCTTATATTCGGAACTGATCATCATCAGTTCCCACTTTCCGCTCTTCAGCAGGCTGAGAATCTGCTCAGGGAGCATCTCCTCCGGAAGCAGTCCCCCGGTCAGGGATTCAAGCCCGAGAACGAATTTCACGCCATCGACCTCTTCCATTTCGCCGATCATGGCCCGTTTGTCCGAAGACGGGATATCGCTCCGCACCAGCAGCATATGTGTGGACGCCATGTTGAATTCATCCGTCAGTTTGTTCTTGGCCGCCACATATTCAATATAGTCGGGCAGACAATTTCCCATGTCATAATAGACTTCGCTGTTCGTCTTCTGATATCCCCAGACCGAAGGCCCGAGAAGTATCAGAAAGAGGATCAGAAATACCGGGCCCTTGCGCACCATCCGCTCCGAAAAAGCAGACATCTGCGGTATCAGCGCCTTGTGGCGGCTCTTCTGCAGCGGCCTGTCCAGAATAAGGATCATGGAGGGCAGAACCGTTACGGATCCGATCACGCCAAGCAGCACGCCCTTGGCCATGACGATTCCAAGATCACGCCCAAGCGTAAAGCTCATAAAGCAAAGGGCGATAAAGCCGGCTACGGTCGTGACGGAACTGCCGATCACGGAAATGAGCGTTTCGTGTATGGCCATGGCCATCGCCTCATTCTTATCTTCCGCGGCGCCGGCTGTGCGCATGTTCAGGCGCTTCTCGTTGTAACTGTTCCAGAGGAAGATCGAATAGTCCATAGTTACCGCCAGCTGCAGGACCGCGGAAAGCGCTTTTGTAATATAGGAGATCTCTCCCAGGAAGAAATTGCTCCCGAGGTTGAGAACAATCATCATTCCGATCGAAGCTATAAATACCAGCGGTACGAGCAGGCTGTCGAGAAGCAGGAACATCGCCGCCAGCGCACAGATGACAGCCAGCCCTACATAGATCGGTTCTTCTTTTTCACAAAGATCTTTCAGGTCAGTGACCAGTGCGGACATGCCTGAGACAAAGCACTGTTCTCCCGCGATCGAACGGATCTGCCTGATTGCGTCCATCGTTACGTCAGCAGAGGTGCTGCTGTCGAAAAAGATAGCCGCTGCTGTCGAGTGATCCGTGTTGAAGACTCTGTAGATCCGGTCCGGAAGTATTTCTCTGGGAACGGAAAGATCCGCCAGGGAAGAATACCACAGGACACTGTCCACATGAGGCACCTCCCGGATCTTATCCAGAAGCGCATCCACATCCTTATCCGGCATATCCTCGAAGATCAGGATCGAAAATGCTCCCTTCCTGAACTCTTTCATCAGTTCGTCCTGCCCGATTACGGTATCCATATCCGCCGGCAGGTAATCGAGCATATCATAATTGACCCTTGTCCTGATCATTCCAAGGACGGCGGGAATCATCAGCAGCAGTGTTATAATCAGAATCGGAATCCTTCTTTTTACCACTGTTTCAGAAAAACTCATCTTGCAGTACAGCCTCCTTCTTTTGACTTGTCAGCAGTCTGCACTATTGACTGCTAACTGCTATGAGCCTACTCTAAAGTAGCTGCGCAAAAAAGAAAACAGGCGTTCATGCCCTGACGCCTGAAAATCAGACAGACTGCCTGATATGCCTAAAAAATATGCTGCTGCTGCGTTGTACTTGCGCCGGCTGGAAATCTGCCTTTATAATCAGACCGGAACCTTCCTTCTGATCCGTGAGGAAAATCAAATGTCGAACCTGATGAAGAAAGCGATAAAAGCGTCGTTCCTGAAGCTGCTTGACGAGCGCCCCCTGACCCGTATTACCGTGGTTGATATTGCCGCCGACTGCGGCATCAACCGTAATTCCTTCTATTATCATTATCATGACATTCCTTCGCTTATGGAGGAGATCATCCGGGACGAAGCCGATAATTTCATCCGGGCATACCCGGACATTTCCTCGCTTGATGAATGCGTGGATGCCGTGTTCAGCTTTATACTGGAAAACAGGCGTTCCATCAGCCATATCTATCATTCCGTCAAACGGGAAGTATTTGAACAGTACCTCATGAGCGTGTGTTCCTATGTGGTCAGGACCTGGTACGACTCCGTGTGGCTGAAAACAGGCGCCGGCGCTGATCCTGCCGGGAGTGAGCTCATGCTGCGCTTCATCCGCTATGAGCTGTTCGGGGCCTGTATCGATTTTATGAACCAGAATATGCCGGCCGGGGCAGCCGGTGAAGCAAAAAAGCTGCTCGCCCTGTCCAGGAGGATTTTTGAGCCGGCAGCGGACGGGGTCCGGGGCCAGAACCTGTGAGGTGCATGTGAACCCGAACGTATTGGCAATTCATAATGTAACCATGGAGATTTTTTAGATATGAGAAGAACGGCATATATTCTGACGCTGACGGTACTTGTTTTAAGCCTGCTGTCATGCTGCGGCCTGAAAGGCATCGCAGCGGCTGCATCCTCCTTTGCAACGGAGCAGGATGCGCCTGCTGCTGGCAAAGGAACTGGATGTGCACGTTGAATTCACAGGCATGGAGTTTTCCGCCATTCTTTCTTATGTAGAGTCCGGAAAGGCGCTCGTCGGCGCCGGCTCCATTATCGTCACCGACGAGCGGAAGCAGGTCGTGGATATTTGTGGAGTATTATCCGGCCGCATTTGTCCTGAAGTTTGTTTTTATATTGTATGCATTTGTAAAACCGGCCCGGTATGGTATGATATAAAATGATGACCGGGACGGCGAAGCTTTTTAAAGAATGACCGCTTACAGAAGCTGAGACTGCGTGTATGACCCGTGTATATCGGAAAGAAACAGACAAGTACTTAAACCTGATCGGCGGTCAGTAGTATGCCCGTGTATATCGGAAAGAAACAGGAAACAGACTCATCTGCAGGAAAGGAGCAGGACTTATGAAGATTCTGGGTATTGTGGCAGGCCGTCACGGCGGCAACAGTGAGATCCTTGTCAAGGAGGCGCTTCTCGCCGCACAGGCAAAGGGTGCGGAGTGCAAGATGATCAATCTCTTTGATTATCACATCGAACACTGCACCGGCTGTGAGAGCTGTACGATGCAGATGGGCGAAGTGGCGATGGATCCGACAAAGAAATACAGGGGCTGTGTCCTGAAGAATAAGGACGATATGGATAAGATCGTCAATGAGATGCAGACCTGCGCGGGCGTGATCATCGGCGTACCGACCTATGATCTGACTCCCAGCTCCCTCTATCTGAAATTCGCACAGAGATTCCTTGCCTACGAACTGTCCTTCCGTCTTGAGATCGGTGATGTGCAGGAAGATCCGCATACGGTTGCGGGACTGATCGCGGTCGGCGGCTCCTGCCATGACTGGCAGACGCTCACGCTTGAAGCGATGGGCGCGACGATGTTCACACAGTCCGTTATCGTCGTTGACCAGATGATGGCAACCAGAAACGGCCGTCCGGGCAATGTGCTTCTTCGTCCGGAGCAGCTTGAGAGAGCGCATAAGATGGGTGAAAATGTCGTGGAGGCGGCTTCCACGCCCGTGGAAGAGCGCAGATGGATGGGAGATCCTGACCAGGGACTCTGTCCGAACTGCCATTCCGGCCTTATCTTCCGGGGCGAGGAGCACTGGGACGGCCTGCAGTATCCCTTTGAATGCGCGGTCTGCGGTGCGGGCGGAGATCTTGTGAAGGGCGAAGACGGAAAAATCCGCTTTGTGCTGGCGGAGAACGGCCTGGCCCGTGACAGGAACGTCAACGAATCCAGAGCGCTTCATCTGAAAGAGATCGTTGAAACAAGGATCGATTTCATGAAGCGTCAGGGAGAGATACAGGAACTGAAGCAGCATTACAAAGAGGTGACATTCCCGGCGATCTGAATCTGAGCATCTTCGCCAGGGACTCAGTGAGAGGCGTCCGGCAGTATCTGCCGGACTCCCGGTTTTCAGAAGGAAAGCAGTATGATATGGAAAGCAGGATTTTTACAGGAGGCAGAAGTGAATCCTGTCCGACAGCGGGCAGGCGTTCAGAACTGGTCCGAAGGAACCTGCTCTGCTGCATTTTATACGGAAATTATACCGGGAGAATAACCGGCTCGTATCATTTTCAGATCGAGGAGATGAACTCATCGATATACATGAGGGCGGCGCCTGTGGCGGCCGCCTCATTTTTATATCTGCAGAAAGACAGATAACTCACGTCATCGCTGAACGGGTCCAGCTGCCTGACTTTTTCCTGCAGCTGGGAGAGATATTTTTCCGCGAACTGGCCCAGGTATCCGCCGACGACAACTTTGCAGTCGAAAAGCAGGCGGATCGTATTGATGCCGTGGGCCAGATGATCCAGATATTCTTCCCAGAGCTGCAGAGCCTTCTCATCTTTTTCTTCCAGCAGCTGGAAGTAATCCGCCAGATCCCCGTCACAGATCGCGCTCAGGACGCGGGTAGAGCAGTACGCTTCCAGGCAGCCTTTTCCTCCGCAGTAGCATTTCTTTCCGTTCGGCACCAGTTTGATGTGGCCCACTTCGCCGCTGCGGTTATGTTTTCCCACATAAGGCTGATTATGGAGCATGATGCCGCCGCCGATGCTGTCGCTGATCATCATATAGAAGAAATCAGACGTATCCTCATCGACTGTGCGTTCCGCGTACGCCGCCGCTTCCGTATCATGGAAGAAGGCGGTGGGGAAGGGGATATATTTGGAAAAATCCTCGCATTTTATGACCGGCTCGTCATTCAGAACGCCGTTGTAATATGTCTGCCGCCCGTCCTTTGCGATCAGGGCGGGGAGGACAATGGCCACGCCGAGTACTTTATCCCGGTCGATATTCCCCGTTGCCAGCAGTTCATCCACGATGCGGCCCAGTTTTCTGAAATAGGAATCCTGGCGGGAGTAGATCTGGGAATAGCGGACCTGGCAGGTCAGTCGTCCGGTGAGATCCACAGCGACGCCGGAGATATGGTGCCGGGTAATGCCGACCGCGATGGCGTAGCGCTGTCTGGAGTTTACCTCATAGATCTTCGAGCTCCGGCCTCCCGTGTTGCCGCGCTGTCCGGGGGACAGCAGCAGATTTTCCTCTTCCATGGAGACCAGATTTTTATTGACAGTAGGAATACTCAGGTCGAGCTTGCGGGACAGTTCCTGGCTGGACATCCGGCCATATGTCTGCAGCGCTTTAAAAATACGGACACGGTTATTTTTTTTGATGTCATCGCGCGTGATGGTATTGAACTGCTGTGCCATAATGTCTCCTTCTTTATAATCAGGAACGCCCCGGTGCTTGAAATCAGAACCTGTTTCGCCTGCAGGCACGACGAATCAGAACCTGTTTCGCCTGCAGGCACGACGAACCAGAACCTGATTTCAAACAGGCCGTGAATCGTAACGTTCCAAAAGGAAAGTTTGCAATTCTCACCGGTCAGACCTTGAAAAACTATGGAAAGTAATAGTATAATTTGATTATACAAGTTACAAAAGCCGTCGAAATTACTGAAAATGATGATATTTTTATAACAATTTAGAACATGTCCACAAAAACATTTGTGGGCATTTGGCAGGTTTGTCTATTGTTTTTGGAATCGCCAGGGATTACAATCTGTTTATAAAGTGAATTTAAAAACAAGTAAAAAAATTGAATTTTATTTTCGCTTTTAAATTCATCTTCGAGTTTCTTTATTGCTTAAAATATAGCCCATAAAAGCAAAGAAAACAAGATAAGAAGGAGGTTTCTATGGCAGCAAAAGGTTCAATTCCGAAAACTATGAAGGCACTCGTTGCGTACGGACAGGGGGATTACCGCTTTGAGCCGGCATATCCCACGCCGGAATGCGGACCGGATGATATCATCATCAAGACGGAAGGCTGCGGGATCTGTGCAGGCGACCTGAAGTGCCAGCACGGTGTCGCGATGTTCTGGGGAGATGACTTCCAGCCGGCATGGGTCAAACCGCCTTTTATTCCCGGCCATGAGTTCTTCGGAAGAGTTGTGCAGATCGGTGAGAATGTTACCGAGTATGACATCGGCGACCGCATCACTGCCGACCAGATCGTTCCCTGCGGAAAGTGCAGATTCTGTAAGGACGGACATTACTGGATGTGCCAGCCGCATGACATGTACGGCTATCAGTACTACAACAACGGCGGAATGGCTGAGT
>DGHP01000071.1:0-7269 GCA_002392705.1 Lachnospiraceae bacterium UBA3845
GGAAAATTTACAGGCTATTACTATACTTTTTCCATGGCAGCCCAGACAATCACGCCGATTCTTGCCGGATTTCTTATGAAGAATGTCAGCTACAACATACTTTTTCTTTATGCGGCCGCCTTCACCGCGGCGTCCTTTGTGACGATGCAGTTTGTGAGGCACGGGGATTCGCAGGATACGGTGAAGAAGGGGCTGGAGGCTTTTGAGGAGATGTAGGCCTGCGAATAACAACGGCTTTTTGCCGGATTACAGGAGGGAAAACTGAGAGACTGCCATGGAAGACAGGATGAATGCCGGCAGGGCCGGGGCAGACGTAAGCAGGGCGCCGCAGGCGGGGAACAGGGTATTTTCCCACAGGCGCAAGAACAACAGCTGGAGGAATCTTACTGGTTTCCGCTACGCCCACAGGGGCTATTTTGAGCAGCCGAATACCGCGTCCCGATATCCGAAGAATGAACTGTCGACCCCTCTGTGGAGGGATGACGTAAGGAGAATCGGGAAGACGGGCGGTCTGCTGATTCCGGAGAATTCCATGGCCGCTTTCGAGCGGGCAGTGCAGTATGGCTTCGGGTCGGAGCTGGATGTCCATCTGGCAAAGGACGGCAGCCTGCCGGTTGTGCATGACTCGAATCTCCTGCGCATGACCGGGAGGGAGGGGGATGTGGAGCAGCTGACGAGGGAGGAGCTTGACCGCTATACCCTGCTCGGCACAGACCAGAAGATCCCGGAGCTTGAGGAGGTTCTTAAACTCTATACTTCCCGGGAGGCGGCAACGACGAGGGAGCGCGAAGCAGCATGCCTCCGGCCATGGCTGCTGCCCCGGAGGGCTTCCGCTGTGAAAAAAGCCTTCCGGAAAGCGGGGGAAAGCCCGGACGGAGAGGCGCTCTGCCTGCCCCTGATCATCGAGCTGAAAGCGACAGACCAGACCTGCAGCAGTCTCTGTGAGAAGGTCATGGAGCTGATCGACCGCTTCCCGTCCCTGAATTACTGCGTGGAGAGCTTTGACCCAAGATCTGTCCTCTGGTTCCGGAAGAACCGGCCGGATGTGCTCTACGGGCAGCTGACCGAGAATTTCACAAAGAGCAGGAGCGCGGTGCGGGACTGGGGCCGCATTTCGACCTTCGGCATGTGGTGCGGAGCGACGAATCTGCGCACGCATCCGGATTTTATAGCCTGCAAGTACGCTGACAGGCGCAATCCGGCGATCCGTCTGAGCTACCTGCTCGGCGTCCGCCAGGTCAGCTGGACGCTCCACAGCCAGGAAGAACTGGATATAGTGGAACATGAGGGCGGTGTCGGTATTTTTGAAAGATTTCTGCCGGATGGAAACGGCTGGGGAGATATATGAGCAGTTTTATTATCGCAGCAAATGCAGTCGTTCCTTTTATGATCTACATCCTCTTCGGGATGATCATCCGCAGGGCTTCCCTCGTGGACGGACCTTTTCTGACGAAGCTGAACAAGCTTCTTTTCAAAGCCTTTTTCCCGCTGCTGATGTTCCGCAATATCACGGGAATCGAGGGCGAGACGAATTTCAGCCTGAAGATGGTTCTGTTCGCTGTGCTGGGGATGCTGCTGCTGATCGGCCTGCTCATGATTGTGATTCCGAGGATTGAACCTGAAGATTCCAGAAGAGGCGTGATCATCCAGGCGATCTTCAGGGGCAATTACGCCCTTTTCAGCATACCGCTTACCACAAGCCTCTTCGGGGCGGAAGGGACTGCCCTGAGTTCTCTGATGATGCTTGTCAGCATCCCCATGTACAACATCATGGCGGTGGTAGTCCTGTCTGTCTTCGGCGGCGGGAAGGTGAGCCCCGGAAAGATTCTGAAGGATATCGCGACGAATCCCCTGATCGACGGGGTCCTGGCAGGACTGCTCTTCCGCCTTACGGGCCTGCATCTGCCGGCTGCGGTCTCCTCTCCCATAGCGGCCCTTGCGGCCTGCACCACCCCCATGGCCCTGTGCGTCCTGGGCGCGCGGATGCAGCTGTCATCTGTCCGGGGCAACCGGAAAACCATACTGCTGGTGCTTGCCCTGAAGCTGGCAGCCGTGCCGGCTCTCGTCACTGTCTGCGCGGTCGCCCTCGGCTTCCGCGGCCTTCCGTGGTTTATTCTCTTTGTCTATTTCGGCGCGCCGACAGCCGTGTCCTCTGTCTCCATGGCGGAAAACATGGGAGGAGACGGGGAACTGGCGGGGGAACTTGTCGTCGCTTCGACGCTGGCATCTATCTTCTCCATCTTCTTATGGATTGTCGCCGCGTCAGCCCTTGGGATCATGTGATGACTGCAGGCACTGCGCGTGCACGGCGGACGCGGGCTGCGGACCGGACAGATAATCGGGAATGACTGAGAACCCGGTTATCTGTCCGGCCTTTTTGTACTTCCTGCAGCCCTGTGAATCGGAATCTGTGGTACGACGAATCAGAACCTGATTTCGTAACAATGGGTGACAGAAAACTGCGGGAAAGGTTGCTTTTTCGGCGCATCTTCTATAAAATAGATTTTAACTGTGGGAAACTGCGTGAACTGGCAGTTTCCGGGCGGCTGTAACTGTTCACCCTGCACGGAAAAGGATACTGACCGGATGATTCTGACGGGCCCGGAAGAGGGTCTGGCATGAGTGCTTTTAAGAGTGCCTTTCTCTATGGAGGCGAAACGGCAGCCTTTTTCTGAGGCGGAATCTGCCTGACACCGGGATTGGGCAGATGGTTTTCCGCCATTTTCACATTCTGAGGCAAAACAGCCGGGAGAAGCGGTCTGACTCCTGCTTCCGGTATGAGAAGGATGTGTGCTGACCGGAATAAACTGTTATTAGGAGGGATTATTGTGGATGGATTGTATCATGTTTCCTCGTCGCCGCATGTGCGTGACCGGGAGACATCTGCCACTATCATGTACGATGTCGCAATTGCCCTGGCTCCGGCAGCATTGTTCGGCATATACCGTTTCGGAATATATGCCGCGCTGATCCTGCTAGTCTCCATGGGGACGGCGGTCCTGTCGGAATACATGTTTGAGCAGATTACGGGGCAGAAAGTGACGGTCATGGACGGCAGCGCCCTGGTGACGGGCCTGCTTCTGGGGCTCTGTCTTCCGCCCAAGGTTCCGCTGTGGATTCCGGCTCTGGGCGCCCTTTTCGCGGTGGTTTTCGTCAAGCAGTTCTTCGGCGGGCTCGGACAGAATTTCATGAATCCCGCGCTGGCGGCAAGATGCTTTCTGCTGATTTCCTTCGCGGGCCTCATGGGGGATTACGCTGTTGACAGCGTATCGGGCGCGACGCCCCTCTCCATTCTCAGGAGCGGGAAGTCCATCGACCTTCCGGCCGCATTTCTCGGCTTCACGGACGGATGCATCGGTGAGGTTTCTGTCGTCGCCCTGCTTCTCGGCGCGGTATATCTGCTCTGGAAAAAGGTGATCACGCTTCAGATCCCTCTTCTTGTGATCTGTTCATTCCTGATCTTCGAAGGACTTTTCGCAGGACATGGTTTTGATATGACCTTCCTCGCGTCGCAGCTGTGCAGCGGCGGACTGGTACTCGGCGCTTTCTTCATGGCTACGGATTATGTCACGAGCCCGATCACGAAGAAAGGAAAGATCGTCTACGCGGTCGCGATCGGCCTGTTCGCGGGGCTTCTGCGTACCTTCGGAAGTTCTCCCGAAGGCATGTCCTACGCGATTATTATTACAAATATGCTTGTTCCGCTCATCGAGCGCTGGACGAAGCCGACCACCTTCGGCTACGGCAGGAACGCGCTTGTGGGCAGACAGAAGATGGACGTCAGGGTATACAGGCCCATGATTATGCTGGTTCTCATTACAGCGGTGGCGGGCATGCTTCTTGGCGTGATTTATGAGATGACAAAGGGCCCGATCGAGGAGGCCGAACTGAAAGCGAAGGCGGAAGCCTACGCGGCGGTCTGCCCGGATGCGGAAGAATTCGCCGCAGCAGAGGATCTGGACGCTGTCACTGCATCCCTTACGGCGGAGGATGGCACAGTTGCGGACGGTCAGTTCGGACTGGTTGTCTATGACGGCAACTATGCGGCCCTGGATGCGGCCGGCAATGTCATCGGCTACGTGGTCAACGTGACGAGCAAGGAAGGATTCGGCGGAGACGTATCCGTCAGCGTGGGTGTCTCCTCCGATAAGGAAGTGACCGGTCTCCAGTTCCTGTCCATCAGCGAGACGGCAGGTCTCGGAATGAACGCGACGAAGCCTGAATTCTACGAACAGTACGTCGGGAAGGCTGTAGACCAGTTCGAACTCGTCAAGGGTGATACATCCGCAGACAATGAGATCAGTGCGCTGAGCGGTGCATCCTTCACGTCCAACGCGGTTACCAACGCGGTGAATGCGGCACTGTACGCAGTCGCGGGTCTGTCCGAGTAAGGAGGTGCGGAATGAATAAATATCTTGAGAGAATTTACAACGGTATTATCAAGGAGAATCCGACCTTCATACTGGTGATCGGCATGTGCCCGACCCTGGCTGTTACGACCTCCGTTTCAAACGGAATCGGCATGGGGCTGTCCACGATGGTGGTGCTGGTTCTGTCGAATCTGCTGATCTCCCTGCTGAGACCGCTGATTTCGGATTCGATCCGCTTTCCGGCCTTCATTGTAGTCATCGCCTCCTTCGTCACGATCGTCGAGCTGGTTCTGAAGGCCTATATTCCAAACCTCTACGAGGCTCTGGGACTGTATATTCCGCTGATTGTCGTTAACTGCATTATCATGGGACGCGCGGAGGCATATGCCTCCAAAGCGTCGCCGCTGCTGTCCGTCTTCGACGGAATCGGCATGGGCCTCGGCTTTACATTTGCCCTGATCCTGATGAGCTCCTGCCGTGAGATTCTCGGTTCCGGGACATGGCTGGGCTATAAGGTGACCCCGTCCTTCTTCACACCGATCGGAATCTTTGTATCCGCACCGGGCGCCTTCATCGTACTCGGATCCCTGATCGCCGTGATGAATGGGCTGAAGATCAAAAACAACAGTACGAAGAAGGTAGAGGGCTGCGACGGAGACTGCATGAGCTGCGGTCAGAGCGGCTGCTCTGACCGGACGCAGGAACAGACTGCATGACAGGAGGGAGAGATAGATGAAAGAGATGATATTGCTGATCGTCGGCGCTGCTCTTGTCAATAACGTCGTCCTCAGCCAGTTCTATGGTCTGTGCCCCTTCCTTGGCGTGTCCAAGCAGGTCCAGACAGCGGCCAGCATGGGAGCCGCGGTAGTCTTTGTTATCACGATCGCCTCCGCGATCGCCAGTCTGCTTTATACTTATGTGCTGCTTCCGCTCGGCCTGTCCTATCTGCAGACGATCGTATTTATCCTGGTCATCGCGGGACTGGTGCAGTTTATCGAGATGTTCCTGAAAAAAACAAATCCGGCCCTCTATTCGGCCCTTGGCGTGTATCTTCCTCTGATCACGACCAACTGCGCCGTCCTGGGCGTTGCTCTGTCGAATGTCCAGAAGGAATACGGCTTTGCAAGCAGCGTTGTCAACGGAATCGGAACTTCGGTCGGCTTCCTGATTGCCATCACGATTATGGCGGGAATCCGTGAGAAGACCGCCCACAACAACATTATCGGACCTTTCCGGGGCATGCCGATCGTTATGTATACAGCAGCGCTGATGGCGATCGCTTTTGTCGGATTCTCCGGTCTGATCTAAGGAGGCAGGGATGAGCATAACAGCAATTATAATTACGATTATTGTTGTCGCAGTCGTCGGCCTCGTTGTTGGCTTCCTGCTGGTGACGGCAGGCCAGGTTTTCAAGGTTGAGGTGGATGAGAAGGTTGCGGCGGTAAGGGAATGCCTGCCGGGCAATAACTGCGGCGGATGCGGCTTCCCCGGATGCGACGGCCTGGCTGCCGCGATCGCGGCAGGTGAAGCGCCGGTCAACCAGTGTCCGGTTGGCGGCGCACCGGTTGCGGCGAAGATCGCCGAAGTCATGGGCGTCGAGGCAGGGGATACGGTGAAGACGGTTGCCTATGTCAGGTGCTCCGGTACCTGCGATCAGGCGAAGAACCAGAGCCTGTACGACGGCGTTCAGGACTGCCGCGCGGCGGCCACGGTCCCCGGCGGCGGCCCGAAGGCATGTTCCTTCGGGTGTCTCGGATTCGGCACCTGTGTGAAAGAGTGCCAGTTTGACGCGATTCATGTAGTGAACGGGGTTGCGGTTGTGGACCGCACGAAATGCGTCGCCTGCGGCAAATGCGCGGCTGCCTGCCCCAAGGGCCTGATCAGCCTGATCCCGGACACTGCAGGGTATGTGGTGACCTGCAGATCCCAGGAAAAGGGCAAGGCCGTCAAGGACGCCTGCTCTGCAGGATGTATCGGTTGTACAGCCTGCACCAGAGTCTGTGAGAGTGATGCGATTCACATGAACGGTAACGTGGCTGAGATTGATCAGAGCAAGTGCACCAGATGCGGCAAGTGCGCAGAAAAGTGTCCGGTCAAGATCATCCGTCTGAGATAAGAAGGGGGACAGAGATGAGCAGTAAGAAGAAAGGATTATTATCACTGCTGGCGATCGCGGCAGTCATGCTGGTGCTGATGCTGGCTTCAGGCGGACTCTATAACGGACTTGCGTCCATCGGACGGCATAATGTGGTTCCGGCCGGCAACAGTTTTACGGCCGGAAGCTATGAGGGAACGGGCCAGGGCAAGATGGGAGACGTCAAAGTGAAAGTGACGCTCTCCGATACGGCGATCGAATCCATCGAAGTGCTGGAACAGTCAGAGACCCCGGATATTGCGGATCCGGCCTTTGCGTCGCTTCCCGCTGCCATGGTGGATCATCAGACAGTTTATGACGTGGATGACGTCGCAGGTGCTACGGTGACCAGCCACGCGATCAAAGAGGCAGTCGCCAATGCTCTTGCCCAGGCGGGAGTGGATGCGCGTACGCTTGTCGCGGTGGAAGGCGGCGCGGCGGCAGCTTCATCCGAGACGGAAGGCGCAGCGTCTGAGACAGAAGCGGAAGCGGCGGCAGCTGAGACAGAGGCCGAAGAGGCGGCAGCTGAGACAGAGGCTGAGGCCGGTGCGGCTTCCGGGGGAATATATGCGGACGGCGTCTATGAAGGAAGCGGAAACGGAAACGGCGGTGAGATGAAGGTTGATGTCACCGTTGAAAACGGAAAGATTTCCGATATCGTGCTTCAGGAAGGCCATGCTGAGACGCCCGGCATTTATGAGATGGCGGTTGATCAGGTCATCCCGGCGATCATCGAAGCGCAGTCGACGGATGTTGATTCCGCGA
>DGHP01000071.1:7316-7619 GCA_002392705.1 Lachnospiraceae bacterium UBA3845
GCGGAGCCAGCATGTCCAGCGCAGGCATCAAGGAAGCGGTTGAGGACGCCCTGAGCAAGGCTGCCGCAGGCAGCGCGGACGCGGCAGAAGAAAGCGGAAGCGGCTACGCGGACGGCGTCTATGAAGGAAGCGGAAACGGAAACGGCGGTGAGATGAAGGTTGATGTCACCGTTGAGAACGGAAAGATTTCCGATATCGTGCTTCAGGAAGGCCATGCTGAGACGCCCGGTATCTATGAGATGGCAGTGGATCAGGTCATCCCGGCGATCATCGAAGCACAGTCGACGGATGTTGATTCCGCGA
>DGHP01000071.1:7671-24827 GCA_002392705.1 Lachnospiraceae bacterium UBA3845
GCGGAGCCAGCATGTCCAGCGCAGGTATCAAGGAAGCGGTTGAGGACGCCCTGAGCAAGGCTGCTGCCGCTGCTCCGGCGGCGGAAGGCACTGTTGTCGGAGAGGGTCAGACGCTCACGATTACGGCGCAGCCCGGCAGCACGATCATTGTGAATAATTACGGTGAAGCTGTCACAGAAGCAGCGGAAGCGGAGAGCGAAGCTGTCACAGAAGCAGCGGAAGCAGAGACCGAAGCTGTCACAGAAGCAGCGGAAGCGGAGAGCGAAGCTGTCACAGAAGCAGCGGAAGCAGAGACCGAGGCGGTCACAGAAGCAGCGGAAGCGGAGAGCGAGGCTGTCGCTGAGGCAGCGGAAGTTGAAAGCGGGGCAGCGGCAGTTCCTGCAGAAGAAGCCGGCGCTTACGCGGACGGTGTCTATGAAGGAACCGGAAGCGGAAACGGCGGGGACATGAATGTGGAAGTCACCGTTGAGAACGGGAAGATCACGGACATTGTCCTGAAGGAAGATCATAACGAGACGCCCGGCATCTTCGAGAAGGCAGTGGATGAGGTCATCCCGGCGATCATAAAGGCCCAGTCGACCGACGTGGATTCCGCGAGCGGAGCCAGCATGTCCAGCGCGGGCATCAAGGAAGCGGTTGAAGATGCGCTGAGCAAGGCAGGCGGAGCTGAAGCAGCAGAAGCGGCTGAGACCGAAGCGGAAGAAGCTGCAACAGAAGCAGAGGAAGCCGGGACTGAGGCGGATGCTGAGAATAAAGCTGAATATAAGGATGGTGTCTATGAAGGAACCGGAAGCGGAAACGGCGGGGACATGAATGTGGAAGTCACCGTTGAGAACGGGAAGATCACGGACATTGTCCTGAAGGAAGATCATAACGAGACGCCCGGCATCTTTGAGAAGGCAGTGGATGAGGTCATCCCGGCGATCATAAAGGCGCAGTCGACCGATGTGGACTCCGCGAGCGGAGCCAGCATGTCCAGCGCGGGCATCAAGGAAGCAGTCGAGGACGCCCTGAGCAAGGCTGTCTGAGCAGGGTCGTCTGAACGGAATGAGCAGCCGCACTGACTGTTCAGCGTTCAGAGATGTATGGCGCCCGATGGCACCATGATGCAGATCTGAGAGAGCCGCAGGGCTTTCCTGGAGGAGGCAGAAAGCGATGCCGCCATCTTCGGGTGGCGGCATTTTCTTTTGCGGAAGGGGAGGAGATATTTTGAAGAAAAAACGGCTTTTTCCGGCACTTTTTGCTGCAACGGGTCTGGCTCTGTCCTTTTGCCTGCCGGCAGAGGCAAAACAGAAGGACTACACGGCTGCGAATTTTTTCTTTGACACGGTCATCTCGCTCAGAATCACGGCGGATGAAAACGGCCAGGAGCTTCTGGAACACTGCATGGACATGTGCAGGGATTATGAACATATCTTCAGCAGAACGGATGCGTCGAGCGAGCTGTACGCCGTCAATCACAGGGAGACAGATACGGTGGAGGTCTCGGATGAACTGGCATATCTGATCGGGGTCGGACTCGAATATTATGAGATCTCAGGGAAAAAGTTCGACATTACGGTTGCACCGCTTTCCGACCTGTGGGATTTCAAGAGCCCGGACGCGAAAGTCCCCGATGCGGAGGACATCGCGAGGGAAGCGGCCAAAGTAGATGCATCGAAAGTTCATCTGGACGGAAATACCCTTTCTTTCGACAGCAGGGATACCATGATTGACCTGGGCGCCCTGGTAAAGGGCTATGCGGCTGACCAGATGTCCGCCTATCTCAAGAGTGAGGGAGTCAGTTCGGGCCTGATCAATCTGGGCGGAAATGTCCTCACCATAGGCAGCAAGCCGGATGGTTCCATGTGGCGGATCGGAATCCGGACCCCATTTGACAGCGATGCTATTATAGATACGGTGGAAGTATCCGATCAGACGGTTGTCTCATCGGGCGTATATGAGCGCTATTTTGAACAGGACGGCGTCATCTATCACCATATTCTGGATCCGGATACCGGGTACCCGATTGAGAACGGGATCTGGGGAGACTCCATCATCTGCAGCTCTTCCCTGCAGGGCGACGCGCTCAGCACGACCTGCCTGGCCCTGGGCGTGGAGAAGGGTTCGGAACTGATTCAGTCCCTTGACGGGGTCGAAGCGGTCTTCATCGATGACCGGCTTGAGCTGACTGAGGTCGGAGGGAAAGACTGATTCCCCGCGGCGGCGTCTTCTGACATCTGCGCAGTTATCCGGAGAATACCGGATGATGATTGAGGTGCATGGAGTCAGGGCTGTCCATACTTTTGGGGGAATGAATGATGACATGGAAGGAGCGGCTGAGAGATGGATGAGACAAAGCAGAAGAAAGAATCCGAAAGCCGCAGAAGGCGCAATA
The DNA here is from genome assembly GCA_002392705.1 of Lachnospiraceae bacterium UBA3845. Lineage (GTDB taxonomy): Bacteria > Bacillota > Clostridia > Lachnospirales > Lachnospiraceae > Porcincola. The sequence continues at coordinate 10,049 of DGHP01000071.1, forward strand.
CCATTCTGCTTGCCGTGATTCTGCTGGCGGTGTTCGGGATCGGCTGGCTGGTCCAGCACAGGATGCTGGGAAGTTCGGGCCCCGTGGCAGTCGTTCAGTATAATGGAGAGATCATCCACAGACTGCCCCTTGACAGAGAGACCAGTGTGCTTGTGGGAGACCGGGACGGGGACTACAATGTCGTGACGGTAAAAGACGGGAAGGTTTCGGTCACAGAGGCGAACTGCCCGGATCAGATCTGTGTCTATATCGGACAGATTTCCACTGTGGAGGAGGTGATTGCCTGCCTTCCGCACGGGATGATTGTCTTTATCGATGAGGAAGGTTAAGAGGTGCTTTCCCTATGTATACAAGGCGTTCTGGCAGAAAAATCGCATACCTGGGACTGCTGACGGCTGCCGCGATGATCCTGAGCTATGTGGAGTCCCTGTTTCCTGTCTTCGGCGGGGTACCCGGGATGAAGCTTGGCCTGCCCAACGCGGCTATCGTCATGGTTCTGTATCTGTACAGCTGGAAGGAAGCTCTCCTGGTCTCTGCCGTGAGAATTCTGGGTGTGGGACTGTTGTTCGGGAATGCCTTCAGCATGGCTTTCAGCATAGCGGGCGCTCTGCTGAGTCTTCTGAGCATGGTCCTTGCAAAAAAGAGCGGGAAGCTGGACTGCGTCGGAGTCAGCATGATCGGCGGCGTGATGCACAACGCCGGGCAGATTCTGGTTGCCATATTTATTGTGGAAAACGCCAGGGTGGGCTACTATTTCTTCGTTCTGGCGATCAGCGGCCTGGTTACGGGTCTGGTGATCGGGCTGATCAGCGGGGAACTGGTCAGGCGTATGCGGATCGCGATCCGCAATGACGGTTCCCTGTAAGAGAATATGCGGCATCCCTGCAGGATAAGGAGATTTTGAATATGACTTTTTTTCTGGTGCCCATTCCGGGCTTTCTGACAATTCCCATTTTTATCCTTGTGCTGGCGGCGGTGCTTCCGGCGGTTTATCTGCTGATCAGGGTCTACAGATCCGACAGGATTGAGAAAGAACCGCCGGGACTGATCCTTTCGCTGATCGGCTTCGGCATTCTTGCAGTATTCTGCTCGATGGTGACGGAATCTCTCGGCAGCAGGATCGCGGATGAGAGCAGCGTCTGGGGCAGACTCCTGCTTTACTATGTTGTCGTGGCGCTGTCGGAGGAGGGGTTCAAATATTTCTTCCTGAACAGAAAAACCTGGAAGAATCCCAATTTCAACTACCGTTTTGACGGAATCGTCTATGCGGTCTCGGTAGGGGCGGGATTTGCCCTGTTTGAGAACCTGATGTATGTATTTTCCTACGGATTCGGAACCGCCGTGATCCGTGCGGTCACCGCCGTGCCGGGACATATCTGTTTCGCGGTGTTTATGGGGACCTGGTACGGGCAGGCAAAACAGCTTGACATGCTCGGGGAAAAGGAAGCGGCCGGCAGGTGCCGTGCGCTTGCGCTCCTGATTCCGCTTCTGCTCCACGGAAGCTATGATTTCATCGCGACCGAGAACACGGTTCCGTCGGTGATCTGCTTCATTCTTTTTGTGGTGATCCTTTTTTACATTTCCATCCGGAGGGTCCGTGTGGAATCTGAAAATGACAGCTATGTCGGATGAAGAAATATCTCAGAGTTTTTCGGGATTCACTCGACAGAAACCTTTTTCAAGAGTAAGATAAACAGATATGTATGATGCGGGGGGTGAGACCGTGCATTTAACTGCCGCATCATATATCTCAGCTGAAATACAATGAAAGGCGAAGATTAAGATTATGAATCACCTGGACGAACTTGAGGCGGAAGCCATCTATATCATGCGCGAGGTTGTGGCCGAGTGCGAAAAGCCGGTTATGCTTTATTCCATCGGCAAGGATTCATCGGTCATGCTGCATCTTGCACTGAAAGCATTCTGGCCGGAAAAGCCGCCGTTTCCTTTCCTTCATGTGAACACGACCTGGAAGTTCCACGAGATGATCGAGTTCCGCGACAGGACAGCGAAGGAGCTCGGGCTGAATATGCTTGAGTATATCAATGAAGACGGCGTCCGTGAGGGCGTCAACCCCTTCACTTACGGCGCTTCCTATACGGATATTATGAAAACGCAGGCCCTGAAGGCAGCCCTGACCAAATACGGCTTTACTGCCGCTTTCGGCGGCGGCCGCCGGGATGAGGAGAAGAGCAGGGCCAAGGAGCGCGTCTTCTCTTTCCGCGATGTGAATCAGGCCTGGGATCCGAAGAACCAGAGGCCGGAGATGTGGAAGCTCTACAATACCCGGATCAATCAGGGGGAGAGCATCCGTATCTTCCCGCTCTCCAACTGGACGGAGAAGGATATCTGGCAGTACATCAAGAGAGAGAACATCCCGATCGTTTCTCTGTATTTTGCGAAGGAGCGCCCCGTGGTGGAGCGTGACGGCCAGCTGATCATGGTGGACGATGACCGCATGCAGCTTCTGCCGGGCGAGAAGGTTGAGATGAAAAAGGTCCGCTTCCGGACTCTGGGCTGCTATCCGCTGACCGGCGGCATGGAGTCGGACGCCGAGACGCTTGATGAGATCGTGGATGAGACCCTGCAGGCCGTGGAATCCGAGCGCACAAGCCGGATCATTGACAAGGACAGCGGCGCGGGCAGTATGGAAAAGAGAAAGCGCGAGGGATATTTCTGATGAATAATCTTTTAAAATTTATCACCTGCGGCAGCGTTGACGACGGAAAGTCTACCCTGATCGGACATATGCTCTATGACGCAAAGCTGATCTTCGCGGACCAGGAACGCGCCCTGGAGCTGGAGTCCAAGGTCGGGTCCCGCGGAGGCGAGATTGATTATTCGCTTCTGCTTGACGGCCTGATGGCGGAGAGAGAACAGGGGATCACGATCGATGTGGCCTACCGCTATTTCACGACCGAAAAAAGATCCTTCATCGTCGCGGACGCTCCGGGCCATGAAGAGTACACACGGAACATGGCGGTCGGCGCATCCTTTGCCTCTCTTGCCGTCATCTTAGTCGACGCAAGCCAGGGCGTCCTGGTGCAGACAAGGCGTCATGCCCGGATCTGCTCGATGATGGGTATCCGTCATTTTGTATTTGCGGTCAATAAGATGGACCTGGTCCACTTTGAGAGGGATGTTTTCGACAGGATCAAAAAGACGATCAAGGTCCTGATGGCGGAATTCAACTATGAGTCGCTTATGATTATCCCGGTATCGGCCACCGAAGGGGATAATATCACAAAGAAGTCAGACCGGATGCCCTGGTATAAGAATGACACGCTGCTTGCCTATCTGGAGAAAGTGGACGTCAGCCCGAAGGAGGAGACACGGGGATTCACCATGCCGGTGGAACGCGTCTGCCGTCCGGACCGTACCTTCCGCGGCTTTGAAGGCCAGATCACATCCGGCACCGTCCATGTGGGCGACCTGATCACTTCGCTTCCCAGCATGGAACAGGCGCATGTCAGGGAGATCCTGGACGCGGAGAAGCCCGCAGACTGTGAGATTCCCCAGCAGTCGATCTATACACAGGACAGCAACCATGCCTACGCGCAGCGGATCGGAGCCTGGGATTTCCATGTTCCGGAGAGTTCGCAGGGTCATGCCGTGACCATCACCCTGGACCGTGAGATCGACACCTCCCGCGGATGTGTGCTGGAGATGGGCAGTTCCCTGGCAGTGGGTTCGCTCTTTGTCATCCACCTGCTCTGGATGGACGACCATTCCCTGGTTGCCGGCCGCAACTTCTGGCTGAAGATCGGAACCCAGCAGGTACCGGCTACGGTCATGAAGATCCGCTGCAGGATCGATGTCAACACCGGAACGGAAGTTCATACGGACGAACTCTTTAAGAATGAGATTGCGATCTGCGAGATTTCCACCGGCAGCAGGATTGTCTTCGACCGCTTTGAAAACAACCGGGAGATGGGCTCCCTGATTCTGACAGACCGTGTCAGCAACATGACCAGCGCCTGCGGAACCATCATCGATACCCTTGAGCGGGGCGACAACCTGACCTGGCAGAATACGGATATTACGAGAAGCCTGCGTGAGAGCCAGAAGGTGCAGAAGGCCATCACCGTATGGATGACCGGCCTGTCGGGATCCGGCAAGTCCACTCTGTCCAATGCACTGGAAAAGAGACTTTTCGCCCTCGACCGCCATACCATGCTGCTGGACGGCGACAACATCCGTATGGGACTGTGCCGTGATCTGAGCTTCAGCGAGGCGGACCGTATTGAGAACATCCGCCGTATCGCCAATGTGGCCAAGCTCATGAATGATGCGGGCCTGATCGTCATGACGGCATTCATCTCGCCTTTCCGTCAGGACCGCCAGCGGGCGAAGGAGATCATCGGAGATGACAGCTTCTTCGAAGTGTATGTCTCCACACCTCTGGAAGAGTGCGAGAAGAGGGATGTCAAGGGCCTCTACCAGAAGGCCAGGGATGGAAAGATCCGTGCCTTTACCGGTATTTCCAGCCCCTATGAAGCCCCCCTCGACCCGGACGTCACGATTGATACCTCCCGGCATACGATAGAGGAGAGCGTCGATCTGATCCTGAAGGCGATAGAGAAAAAGTTCGGGGAAGTGTAACTGATATTTGCAGCGGTATACGTGTGAAGCACAGATGGTCTGCCCTGCATGCTGTTCTGCTGAGGCAGCAAAACTGCCGGGCGGAATATGCGGGCGGCCTGATGTGCGGAGGGCTGTGAACAGGATCGCGGCAGCGGTTTCTGCGAATGCCTTATTCCGGCAGCTGCCGGGGAGCAGGGCGCTGCGCAGACGGAGATATGCCGCTGCCCTGGCAGATTAGGAAGTTGGTTGAAAAAAGAATTATGGAGCAGCGTGAAAATTTCGGATCAAGATTAGGGTTTCTTCTGGTCAGCGCGGGCTGCGCGATCGGAATCGGCAATGTATGGCGTTTCCCCTTTATTACAGGGCAGTACGGCGGAGCCGCCTTTGTGCTGCTGTACCTGTTTTTCCTTGTGATTCTCGGATGGCCGGTCATGACCATGGAATTCGCGGTCGGCAGAGGAAGCGGCAAGAGCGTGTCCCGCGGCCTTGAGATTCTCTCCGCGGGGAACGGAAAGAAAAGATGGGGCTGGTTTAAGTGGTTCTGCATCGCCGGCAATTATATTCTGATGATGTATTACACGACCGTGGCAGGCTGGATGCTCAGCTATGTAGTGAAGATGGCAGGCGGCATGTTCGACGGCATGGAGGTCAGCGGAGCGGCCAAGATCTTTACGGATTCCCTGGCCAGCCCGTCCCAGCAGCTCATCTGGATGCTGGTGGTGATCGCCATCGGATTCCTTGTCTGCGCGAGAGGCGTGCAGAACGGCGTTGAGAAGATTACGAAGCCCATGATGCTGGCTTTATTCGGCCTGATGCTGGTTCTGGCTGCCCGCAGCGTAACGCTGAAGGGTGCCGGGGACGGCCTTGCTTTTTATCTGATCCCGGACTTCAAAAGAGCCATGGACCAGGGAATCTGGGATGTGATCTTTGCCGCTATGGGACAGGCATTTTTCACCCTGTCGCTCGGCATCGGCTCGATCGCGATCTTCGGAAGCTATATCGGCAGAGACCGCTCGCTTCCGGGGGAATCCCGAACCGTTATTATCCTGGATACTTTCGTGGCGATCATGGCCGGTCTGATTATTTTCCCGAGCTGCTTTGCCTACGGCGTTACGCCGGATGCGGGCCCGTCGCTGATCTTCATCACGCTTCCCGAGGTATTTGCCAGGATGGCAGGCGGAAGGATCTGGGGAACGATTTTCTTCGTCTTCATGTGCTTTGCCAGCCTTTCCACGGTGATCGCAGTTTTTGAGAATATCATCGCCATGATTATGGATGCCGCGAACTGGTCCAGAGGAAAATCCGTCGCGGTCAATGCAGTTATACTGACCCTGCTCTCGATTCCCTGCCCGCTCGGCTACAATCTGCTGAGCAATATCCAGCCCCTGGGAGCCGGCTCCACGATCCTGGATTTCGAGGACTTCATCGTCTCCAATAATCTGCTGCCGATCGGAAGCCTGGTCTTTGTCCTTTTCTGCTCGACCAGATTCGGCTGGGGCTTCGACGGTTTTCTGGAGGAAGCCAACAGCGGAAAAGGCGCGAAGTTCAACAGCGGCCTGCAGTTCTATTTCCGCTGGGTTCTGCCCCTGATCATACTGGTGATCCTGGTGGGCGGCTATATTAATTTCTTCAGATAAAAAGGGAACGTCAAGGCGGACAGAAAAGCCTGAAATGATTAGGCCTCCGGATCAGATCCGGAGGCCTTTTAAAGAGCGGGCGGGCCGCCACCGGCATGGCGCCGCAAGCGGCGGTGCCGGTGGCTTCCTGTATAGGAACAGCTTTCGCCCACCCGCAGGTATCTTAATATACTGAGTATTTTTTCGCAAGTAGAAAAAAAACGGTTTCTGACCGGTCTTTTGGCTATTATCATGAAACTTCTTTGCACAAGTTTGAATAAGAAAGAAAAATCAGGTATCTGAAGGCAGAATCCACAAAAGAGCGTCCCGGAGCGCTGCCCGGAACAGCTTTTTTTCAGCAGCTCTTTTCTTTGAATTTGACAGAAAAGCGGATGCATGTTTAAATGAATAAAAAGTAAATATTCACGGCCGCGGACTTTTAAGGGGAGCCCGGCTGTCAGTGAATGAATAAGGGGGGTATAAAGGAATGAAGAGATTCAGATGGCTCAGGACTGTCCTGATCACTTTTATTTTGACAGCGATGATGGCAGCGCCTTCCTTTGCTGTGGAGACACTGACCGGAACTCTGACCTACGGCGGTCAGACCTACACGGTGACGGGCTACTGGAAGACGAACGCGAAACAGACAAAGGTCAAGTTTGTCACCAGCAGCGTTCCGGTGAAAAAAGGATGGCTCAGAGTCGGCGGATACACCTACTATCTGAAGGGAAAAGGAAAAAGAGTAACCGGCGCGGTCTACATCAGCGGCAGATATTACTATTTTGACGCTGAGGGGAAGCAGCGGACCGGACTGATCAATACAGGGGACGCGACCTATTATTTTGATCCTGCGGAAAACGGGGCCAGAGCGGTAGGAGCCGGGGCCAGAGTGATCGACGGGAACACCTATATGTTCAACGCCCTCGGCCAGGTGCTCATCAATGCTTTCGATGACAGCGGGAATTTCTATGACGCGAAGGGACACCGGATCCAGAAGGCAACGATCAAGCGCCTGATCCAGGTTGCGCTGCAGCCTGTCGGATCCACCATGTATGTCTGGGGCGGCGGCTGGAACCAGACCGACGACGGGAGCGGCATCGAGTCGACGACGATCGGCGTTCCGTCCCGCTGGGCCGCGTTCTTCCGCCAGCAGACCAAAGACTACAATTACCAGAATACACGCTATCAGGTTCATGACGGGCTGGACTGTGCCGGATATATCGGATGGGCCCTTTACAATACCTTCAATACCGAGAGCGGGCACGGCGGATATGTCATGCTGGCCCAGACCATGGCCAGCACCTACGGCGGATGGGGCTGGGGAAGCTACAAGGCGGCCGCTTCCGTGAATGATTATAAATGCGGCGATATCATGAGCTATTCCGGCGGGCATGTCTATATCGCACTGGGATCCTGCGACGACGGAAGTGTCGTCCTTCTCCATGCAAGCCCGAAGGGGGTCATGATCAGCGGAACCTATTCGAAGTCGGGCAGCAAGGACAGTGAGGCGATCGCTCTGGCAGAAAAATATATGTCCGAATGCTATCCTGAGTGGTATGCAAAGTATCCGGACCTGGCCAGGGGGACTTCCTATCTTACTTCCTACAGCCAGATGCGCTGGACCCTCGGGGGGACAAAGAGCGTCATGACGGATCCGGACGGATATACGACCATGGATCCCGAAGAGATTCTCTTTGACCTGTTTAAAAAATAGGTTACGATTCACGGCCTGTCTGAAATCAGGTTCTGGTTCGTCGTGCCTGCAGGAGAAACAGGTTCTGATTTCAAATAAGGCCTGCGAAGCAGGAACAAAAATAGCAGCTGAGTAACCTTTAATGAAAAGAAACCGCCTGCAGGATATCTGCAGGCGGTTTCGGTCCTGTTTTTTCAGATGATCGGCTCAGTCGCGGAAGTCAAAGAAGTTCTTTACCGGAACATTCAGTACATCCGCAATATCAAACAGTTTCTCCAGAGAGATGGAAGTCGGCATATTAGGCGCTTCCAGATTGCTTATGTGGGTTCTGCTCAGATTGACAGACTCAGCGAGGTTCTGCTGTGTGATGCCCTTCAGCTTTCTGTAATAAGCGATTGTCAGCCCGAGCTGCTTATACTGATTGAGCCTCTGTTCAGTCAAGGTTGCGTCCTCCTTCTATCAGGTCTTCCGGACTATGGCTGGACAGCCAGGAATTATGGTAGTGGCCGTCGCAGGTCACTTCTTCTCCAAACCAGTCCGGCGCCTGAAAGGATTCGGCACTGGCCAGATCCGGAAATTCGACTTCTGTAATAACAAGTTTATCCCACACGCCGGAAAATACGTCAACTTCTGCAGTGAGCCGGTTTCCAAGGGGGATCATGTAGCGTCGCTTCTTCAGAACAGTTCCGTCCGCCTTCTCAAGCAGATGGCGGTAGGCAGCTGCCGTGAGGGGAAGGTTGTACTCTTCACGGGCCATTAAACCATCTGATTTGTAAGTCATGTAGTAGTCGTCATCAGACCGGCGGATCCTGACAACCGGACTGACGCACAGGTAAGCCTGCTCGATCTCATGAAAGGGATACTGTTCCAGATGCTCAGGAAGCTTATCCGGTAAGTATTTTCGTTCTATTTCCATGCCTGTACCCTTACTTTCCCGAACTTCCTATGTATTTTTTATCATTGCCATGATACCATACAAAAAGGCTGTCCGCTATAGATTAAACATACTTTTTTCTACAAAATCAAGTATTGCAATGCATCATTATAATAATACAAATTATAATTATGCAAAATTGTGATATGATGCGGAATATATCTGCTGTTACATTAAGAATACAATGAAAGGAGCGGTAAATGCAATGAAAACTGTCTATATATTTACAGCGGAAGATCTGGAAGAAGTCGAGTGCCTGACTGTGGTGGACCTTCTCCGCCGGGGAGGTGTTGACTGCAGAATGGTCTCCCTGACGGACAGCCTGGAGATCAGGGGAAGCCACGGGATCCGTATGCAGGCGGATCTGACCTACCCGGAGGCGGATATGGAGAAGGCGGAGGCATTGATCCTGCCGGGCGGGATGCCGGGAACGCTGCATCTGGGGGAAGACCGGAGACTCGCCGCAGATCTGCTGAAGGCAAAACAGAGCGGAAAACTCCTCGCAGCCATCTGCGCCGCGCCGCGTGTGCTTGGGGGACTCGGACTTCTTCAGGGAGAGAGGGCAACCTGCCATCCCGGACATGAAGAATATCTGACCGGTGCGGAGCTTACGGAAAATGAGGTGGAGATATCCGGAAACGTCATCACCAGCCGGGGACTCGGGACGGCCATTCCCTTCGCACTGGCGATTCTTGCAAGGCTCCAGGGCCCGGAAGAGGCAGAAAAAGTACGGAAAGCGATTGTTTTCAATTGACACGTGTGCTATACTCTTCAATTGACTGCATTTGTGTCATTTACGCACAATACTTTACAAATAAGGAGCATTACTGGAATGAGCGTTTCGTTGGAGAAGAAAGAGAATAATATGGCAGTGCTTACTGTCGAGATAGAAGCCGATGAACTGGTCAAAGCCCTTCAGGAAGCTTATATGAAGGAAAAGGGACGGATCCAGATTCCCGGCTTCCGTAAAGGCAAGGCCCCCAGGAAGATGATCGAGAAGCTTTACGGCAAGGCGGTCTTCTATGAAGAGGCGGCGAATATCCTGCTGCAGAAGACCTATGACAAGGCCGTAGCCGAGTGCGGGGAGACTGTCGTTTCACGTCCGCGGATCGATATTTCCCAGATTGAAGAGGGAAAGAACTTTATCTATACGGCCGAAGTGGCCCTGAAGCCGGAAGTCACCCTTGGCCAGTATAAGGGTGTTGAGGTTCCGAAGAGAGAGATCAGCGTCTCCGAAGACGAGGTCAATGCTGAGATCGAGAGAGAAAGAGATCAGAACTCCCGGATGATCGACGTGGATGACAGACCTGTCCAGGACGGCGACAAAGTGAAGCTTGACTTTGACGGCAGCGTGGACGGAGTTCCCTTTGACGGCGGGAAGGGCGAAAACTATGATCTGACGATCGGTTCCGGATCCTTCATCCCGGGCTTTGAGGAGCAGATCGTCGGCAAAAACATCGGCGAAGACTTCGACGTGAACGTCACATTCCCGGAGGATTATCAGGCGAAGGAACTGCAGGGGAAGGCAGCCGTCTTCAAGTGCAGAGTGAACAGCATCCAGGTGAAGGAACTTCCGGAGCTGAATGATGATTTCGCTCAGGATGTTTCCGAGTTTGATACCCTGGATGAGTATAAGGCCAGCATCGAGGCAAAGATCCGCGAGCGCAAGGAGAATGAAGCGAAGAACCGGAAAGAGACCGCCGCAGTGGAGAAAGCTGTCTCCAACGCGGCTGTCGAGCTCCCGGATGCGATGGTGGAAGACCAGGCGCAGAGAATGGTGGATGAATTCGCCCAGCAGCTTCAATCCCAGGGACTTACCCTCGACCAGTACAGACAGTATACCGGCATGAACGAGAGCGCTTTCCTGGACCAGATGAAGCCGCAGGCGGTCGCCAGAATCCGCAACAACCTTGTCCTTGAAGCGGTCGCGAAGGCGGAACATATCGAGATCAGCGATGAGCGCCTGGACGAAGAGATCCAGAAGATGGCCGACCAGTACAGGATGGAGAAGGATAAGCTCTATGAGCTTCTCAGTGATGAGTCCAAAGCGCAGATGAAGGAAGACATCGCTGTACAGGAAGCTGTGAAGCTGATCGGCGGCAGCGCGGTTGAAGTTGATATGCCTGAGGAAGAGACACAGCCGGAAGATCTGGAGAAGACCCCGGACGCAGAGTAAGAGCGGGGACAGACCGGAGTCCGGATCGCAGCTGCGGCACTGAGCCGCGGGAACGGACAGATATGAAGCAGGGGAGGTTTTTATGGCTTTAATTCCCTATGTCATCGAGCAGACGAGCAGGGGCGAGCGCTCCTATGATATCTATTCGAGACTGTTAAAGGACCGGATCATTTTCCTCGGGGAGGAAGTGAACGATGTTACGGCCAACCTGGTTGTGGCACAGCTGCTCTTCCTTGAGTCTGAAGATCCGAACAAGGATATTCATCTGTATATCAACAGTCCCGGCGGTTCTGTTTCCGCCGGCTGGGCGATCTTTGATACGATGCGCTATATCAAGTGCGACGTATCCACGACCTGCATCGGCATGGCCGCGAGCATGGGCGCTTTCCTGCTTGCGGGCGGGACAAAGGGCAAGCGCTTTGCGCTTCCGAATTCCGAGATCATGATCCATCAGCCTTCCGGCGGCGCGCAGGGACAGGCCAGCGATATCAAGATCCAGGCGGACCAGATCATAGAGATCCGCAAAAGACTGAACCGCTATCTTTCCGAGAACACCGGACAGCCGATCGAAATAATCGAGCGGGATACGGAACGGGATCACTGGATGAGCGCCGAGGAAGCGAAAGCATACGGGCTGATCGACGAGGTTGTCAGTTCACGCTGAAAAAAGGATGACTGAATGGCAAACAAAAACTTTGACAAGATCCGCTGCTCCTTCTGCAATAAGACAGAAGACCAGGTCCGCAAACTGATTGCGGGCCCGGGCGGGGTATATATCTGCGACGAGTGTATCGATGTATGCTCAGAGATTCTGGAGGACGAGCTGACCGATGAGGAAGTTGACCTGAGCGAATCCGAGATCAATCTGATGAAGCCGAAGGAGATCAAGGCTTTTCTCGACGAATATGTCATCGGTCAGGAAGAAGCCAAGAAGACGCTCTCTGTCGCGGTTTACAATCACTATAAGAGGATCCTCTCCAACCAGAAGCCTGACGGGGACGGGGTGGAGCTGCAGAAGAGCAATATCCTGATGCTGGGACCGACCGGCTCCGGCAAGACTTATCTTGCCCAGACGCTTGCCAGAATGCTGAATGTTCCATTTGCCATCGCTGACGCGACTTCCCTGACGGAAGCGGGCTATGTCGGCGAGGACGTGGAGAATATTCTGCTGAAGCTGATCCAGGCTGCGGAATATGACATTGAGCGCGCGCAGCGCGGCATTATCTACATCGACGAGATCGACAAGATCACGCGCAAGTCGGAAAATGTCTCCATCACCAGAGATGTTTCCGGCGAAGGCGTTCAGCAGGCTCTGCTGAAGATCCTGGAGGGAACGAATGCCTCCGTACCGCCCCAGGGCGGCAGGAAGCATCCGCACCAGGAACTGATTCAGATCAATACGACCAACATCCTTTTCCTGTGCGGAGGCGCTTTCGAGGGTCTTGACAAGATCATCGAGAGCAGGCTGGATACCCGTTCCATGGGCTTCATGGCGGATATCAGCAGCAAAAGGGAGAGCAATGTCGGAGAGCTGCTCAAGCAGGTGCTTCCCCAGGATCTGATCAAGTTCGGCCTGATCCCCGAGTTTATCGGGCGTGTTCCCATTGTGGTTTCTCTCGACGCTCTGGACAGGGAGGCGATGATCCGGATCCTCACGGAACCGAAGAACGCCATTATCCGTCAGTATCAGAAGCTTTTTGAACTCGACGGGGTCAGTCTCAGCTTCACCAGGGACGCGGTTGAAGCGATCGCGGACAAGACGATCGAGCGGAAGATCGGCGCCAGGGGCCTACGTTCCATCATTGAGGGAGCCATGATGGATGTCATGTATGAGCTGCCGAGTGATGAGAAGGTGAAGTCCTGTACGATCACGAAGGAAGTGGTCGACGGGGCGGCGCAGCCGGAGCTGGGCTATGCGGATCCGCTTCCGGGACCGGAGAATCCGGACGGAAGCCATCCCAGAAAGAAGAGAAAAACCCGCGAGACGGCGTAAAAGCACAGCTTTTGGTCTGCCTGCGCAGGGCTCAGCCGGGGCAGCAGAGCGGCCGGACGGATTACAGCTGCGGTACGCTGAACGGAAGGCCGTGAGCGGCAGCAAAACAGAAAAAGAACTGACACATGAGCGGCGCAGAGCCGCTCATGGTTTTTTAAGGAAACAGCTGAGAGAACGGGAGGGAGCAGATGAAGATCAAAGATGTGGAACTGAAGACGGTGTGCGGATACACCAGTGCACTCCCTGAGACCGGGGAGATCCAGGTCGCTTTTGCCGGAAAATCCAACGTCGGCAAATCATCCCTGATCAACGCTGTCATGAACCGCAGGAGGCTGGCCAGGGTCGGGGAGACGCCGGGCAAGACCAGGACGATCAATTTTTATTATGTGAATGCCCTGTGCAGGGAAAAGGTTGCAGAATCCGGGCAGGGTGCTTTCGCGCAGGCAGAACAGGGAGCAGCTGCGGGCACAGAAACGGGGGATCAGGCTGCGGAGCGGAAAGTACCTGCGGAAACGGGAGATCTGGCTGCGGAGCGGAAAATGCCTGCAGAGACGGAAAAACAGTTTTATCTTGTGGACCTTCCGGGATACGGCTATGCCAATGTGCCGGAGGCGGAGAAGGCGAAATGGGGTCAGATGATTGAGCGCTATCTCCAGAAATCGGATATGCTGAAGATGGTCTTTCTGCTGGTGGATATCCGGCACGAGCCCGGAGCGAATGACCGGCAGATGTATGACTGGATTGTATTCAACGGATATCAGCCGGTGATTATCGCGACGAAAGCGGATAAGATCAGGCGCAGTCAGCTGCAGAAGCAGATCCGGCTGATCCGCAGCGGCCTCGGGGCCGCCGCAGGGACCGTGGTCCTGCCCTTCTCCGCCCTGACAAAGTCCGGCGTGGAGGAGATCCGGAGCCAGATCGAAGCTGTTCTGTAAAAAGACCGGACGCGCGCGAAGCGGCAATCCGGCAGCTCTTTTATGTTACGATCCGCGGCCATTCGCACATCAGGCTGCGGGTATATTCCACCTGGCAGCTTTGCTGCATTCGTTGAAATCGGAACCTGTTTCTCCTGCAGGCGCGACGAACCGGAATCCGATTTCAGAATGGCCGTGAACAGTAACCTTTCTCTTTCATCTCCTGATAGACGCGTGCAAGAGGAAAGCCGACCACGGTATTATAGTCGCCGCATATGGACTTTACATAAGGGGCAAAGATCCCCTGGATGCCGTAGGCACCCGCCTTATCCATGGGATCGGCACTGGTGATGTAGGCGGCGATTTCTTCTTCGCTCAGCCTGTAAAAAGTCACATCTGTCTTTTCCCAGAAGCGGGTGATTTCCTCCTTATCGCCCTCAGCGCAGATCAGGGCGACACCGGTAAAAACCTGGTGGGTGCGGCCGGAAAGCATGCGGAGCATACGGGCGGCGTCCGCTTCGTCTGAAGGTTTTCCGAGAATCTCCCCGTCGCAGACAACGATTGTGTCGGATCCGATGATGACGGTGCGCGGGGTTACCCTGCCATTTTCCGCTTCTTTTACCTTCTCCAGCACCTCAAAAGCCTTATGGAAGGCCAGATCCGCGGCATATTCCCCCGGCTCTTTTTTATCTGAGAATTCCTTTCCCTTCGCGGGAATCACCTCAAAGGGGATGGAGAGTTTTTTAAGAAGCTCCCGCCTGCGCGGAGACTGGGAGGCAAGGATATATCTGGTTGAAGATTCTTTCTGCATGATCTGATCCTTCCTGAACTGTTTCTGTCTTATACTGCCGGCCGGTGTTTTGCCGGGT
>DGHP01000071.1:24908-28506 GCA_002392705.1 Lachnospiraceae bacterium UBA3845
CGGTGTTTTGCCGGGTGTTCTTTGGACGCCTGCAGTGCCTGAGTCTGCGCGCCGTGAAACACCGGTCAGTGCCTTGCTGTATGTGGGGCTGCGCAGCACTGCGTCTGCGCTGCCGCTTCAGTATAATGCAGGATTCAGGCCTGGACAAGCGGAACATTCCGAATGTGCTCTTGCGAAACTGAAACCTGTGAGATATACTTGTGTCATTCGTGATCCGGAGATGTTCAGGAAAAAGCGGAAGAAAAGAAGCTGCGCCGATCGGAAAGGCAGGCGGCTGCAGTCCGGCGCACAGTGCGCGGTTAAGATGCGGCGTTTCCCGGAGAGGGCAGCGGACAGGAGAGAGCAGAGAATGAGTAAGAGAGAACTTGTCAAGACATATGATCCGACCGGCATGGAGGACCGGATCTATCAGAACTGGCTCGACAGAGGCTATTTCCATGCGAAAGTGAATCCCGACAAAAAACCTTTCACGATCGTGATGCCGCCGCCGAATGTAACCGGGCAGCTTCATATGGGGCACGCGCTGGACAACACGCTGCAGGACATCCTCATCCGCTGGAAGCGGATGCAGGGCTATGAAGCGCTCTGGCAGCCGGGCACGGACCATGCCGCGATCGCGACCGAGGTCAAAGTTACGAATATGCTCAAGGACAAGGGCATCGACAAGCACGAGATCGGCAGGGAAAAATTCCTGGAATACTGCTGGCAGTGGAAGGAAGAGTACGGCAGCCGGATCATCAGCCAGCTGAAGAAGCTCGGTTCCTCCGCGGACTGGGAGCGGGAACGCTTTACCATGGACGAGGGCTGCAGCAGGGCCGTGGAGACCGTGTTCTGCAAGCTTTATGAAAAAGGCTGGATCTATAAAGGAAGCCGTATTATCAACTGGTGCCCCAAGTGCCAGACCTCCCTGTCCGACGCAGAGGTGGAGCATGAGGATCAGGATGGATTTTTCTGGCATATTCTCTACCCGATTGTGGGGGAGGAAGGCCGTTTTGTCGAGATCGCGACGACCCGTCCGGAGACAATGCTGGGCGATACGGCAGTTGCAGTCGCCGAGGATGACGAGCGCTACAGCGATCTGGTCGGGAAGATGCTGAAGCTTCCGCTGACCGACCGCACCATTCCGGTCATCGTGGACCAGCATGTCGACAAGGAATTCGGGACAGGCTGCGTGAAGATCACCCCGGCCCATGATCCGAACGACTTTGAGGTGGGCAAGCGTCATAATCTGGAGGAGATCAATATCCTGAACGATGACGCTACCATGAATGAGAGATGCGGCAAGTACGCCGGCATGGACCGCTATGAAGCCAGAAAGGCCATGGTGGAGGATCTGAAGGAACAGGGGCTTCTGGTTAAGGTCGTTCCGATTAAGCATGCGGTCGGAACGCATGACAGGTGCCACACGACGGTCGAGCCCATGATCAAGCCCCAGTGGTTCGTGAAGATGGACGAGATGGCGAAGACCGCCCTGGATGTGGTCAAAACCGACGATCTGAATTTCGTGCCGGAGCATTTTGACAAAACCTATATCCACTGGCTGGAGAATATCAAGGACTGGTGCATCTCCAGACAGCTCTGGTGGGGACACCGGATCCCTGCCTATTACTGCGCGGACTGTGGTGAGATGGTGGTAAAAGGCGGCGGGGCGCCGAAGATCTGCCCGAAATGCGGGGGATCCCATTTCAGCCAGGATGAAGATTCGCTCGATACCTGGTTCTCCTCGGCGCTCTGGCCTTTCTCAACACTGGGATGGCCGGACAGTACGCCGGAGCTTGACTATTTCTACCCGACCAGCGTGCTGGTGACGGGCTATGACATCATCTTCTTCTGGGTGATCCGCATGGTCTTCTCAGCTCTTGAGCAGACCGGGAAGAGCCCCTTTAAGTATGTCCTGATCCACGGCCTGGTCCGCGACGCTCTGGGACGCAAGATGAGCAAGTCCCTCGGGAACGGAATCGATCCGCTGGAGATCATAGAAAAGTACGGCGCGGACGCCCTGCGTCTGACCCTTGTGACCGGAAATGCGCCCGGCAACGACATGCGCTTCTACCATGAGCGCGTCGAGAATTCCAGGAATTTCTCCAACAAGATCTGGAATGCGACCCGGTTTATCCTGATGAACCTGGATAAATCGGAGATCCCTGCCGATATGGATCTAAGCTGCCTGATGAACGTCGACCACTGGATCCTGTCCAGGGCGAACCGTCTGGCAGCGGAAGTCACCGAGAACATGGAGAAGTTCGAGCTGGGAATCGCAGTGCAGAAGGTCTATGACTTTCTGTGGGACGAGTTCTGCGACTGGTACATCGAGATGGTGAAGCCGCGTCTTTATAATGACGCGGACGAGACCAAGACGGCCGCCCTCTGGACCCTGAAGACGGTGCTGATCCAGGCGCTGAAGCTGCTGCACCCCTTCATGCCCTTTATCACGGAGGAACTCTTCCTGAGCCTTCAGGATGAGGAGGAGTCCATCATGATCTCCTCATGGCCGCAGTACCGGAAGGAGTGGGATTTTGCCGCCGAGGAAAATGAGATCGGGACGATCAAGGACGCGGTGCGTGCCATCCGTGCAGTCCGCACCAGCATGAACGTCGCTCCCAGCCGGAAGGCAAGGGTCTTCGTAGTCTCGGAGGATGAGACTGTCCGGTCGATTTTCGAGCAGGATAAGGTATTCTTCTCCGCCCTGGGTTCGGCTTCCGAAGTATTCGTCCAGAGAGACAGGAGCGGAATCGCGGATGACGCGGTGTCCACCCTGATTCACAACGCTTCGATCTATATCCCCATGGAGGAGCTGGTCGATATCGCGAAGGAGATCGAACGCCTTGAGAAAGAGCGCGGCCGCCTGACCGGCGAACTGAAGCGCTCGGAGGGAATGCTCAATAATGAGAAATTCCTTTCAAAAGCCCCGGCGGAAAAAGTGCAGGAAGAAAAAGAAAAGCTGGCGAAGTACCGGAAACTGATGGATCAGGTTCTGGAGCGTCTCTCTCAGCTTAAGAAATAATTCATAATTATATTCGGCAAAAGCCGTGAAAATCCTTCTCTCCGATGTTAAGATAGTCATATCTTAACTGTGTCCGCGCAGACAGAAGCGCGCGGCAGAGAGGAGGATTTTTATTTATGGACAAGTGCTGCGGAAGATCGGGAAAAGCCCTGCCGGCTCTCTTTCTTACTCTGATGATCATATGTGCAGGCTTTGCGGCGCGGCCGGCGGCAGCGCAGGCTGCCCCCACGAACCCTTCCGGCTTCCTGCTTCCGGCCGAGAGCTATTCCTATATCGACCCGGGCGCGGTTTCCTCATGGTCCGCACAGGTCGTCTGTTACGCGAAGAATGAGATCTATGCCAGAAACGGCAGGAAGTTCGTCTCCACGGAGCTGCAGAATTATTTCAACAGCCAGTACTGGTATGTTCCGCTGTACGAGCCGGAACAGTTTACGGCGGACATGCTGAATCAGTATGAGACGGCGAATATCGATATGCTGACCCAAAGGGAGAACGAACTGGGAGCCTATGTGCTGGATTCCGCCAGCTATAATTATTATGCTGTATGGCAGTATCTCCCCGGCGGCTCCAGCTACGGCGGGAGCAGTTCCCAGG
>DGHP01000071.1:28546-28689 GCA_002392705.1 Lachnospiraceae bacterium UBA3845
GAGCAGTTCCCAGGGGACAAGCCAGTACAGTGTCAATCCGGATACCTACATCTTCTCGGACAGCAACTCCCGGATTCTGACCGGGACGGATGTCAGCGGCCTGACCCTGCAGGAACTCTGCTACGCGAAGAACGAGATCTATG
>DGHP01000071.1:28736-34545 GCA_002392705.1 Lachnospiraceae bacterium UBA3845
GAGATCTATGCGCGAAGAGGGTATATCTTCAGCTCCAGCGAGCTGTCGGATTATTTCCGGCAGAAGAACTGGTACTGGGGGACGACAGACGCCTCCGCCTTCTCCTCTTCCGTATTCAACACCTTCGAGAGCACGAATATCATGTTTCTCGACCAGGCGGAGCATTCCGTGAATCCGAACGGCTATCTGCTCGACCAGCCGGGCTATTCCTATGCGGGCATCGGTTCCTATTCCGCCGCGCCCGTGACCGCGAAGACGGTTTCGCACAGCGACTATTATTTCTATGACAGCGCGATCCGCTATCTGACGGAAGCGGAAGTGAGCGGCCTGTCTCTTCAGCAGCTCTGCTACGCGCGCAACGAGATCTACGCGCGCAGGGGATACATCTTCCAGTCGGAGGAACTGCGAAGCTATTTCGGCGGAAAGTCCTGGTATTATCCGACGATCTCTTCAGACTGTTTCTCGGATTCGGTGTTCAATTCCTATGAGCTTGCGAATATTACCCTGCTGAAGAACCATGAGTACGCGATCAATCCGAACGGATACCAGCTGTACTGACAAAAGAGGATAAAACATGGCGTTGAGATTCATACTGGGATCTTCGGGCGCAGGCAAGAGCCGTCTCCTGTTCGAGACGGCTCTTCGGCAGGCGGGGGAGCATCCCGGCAGACGTTATATCATACTGGTGCCGGAGCAGTTCACCATGCAGACGCAGAGAGAACTGGTGGAACTCAGTCCGGTGCACGGAATTCTGAATATTGATGTCCTGAGCTTTACCAGGCTGGCCTACAGGGTTTTTGAAGAGACCGGGGTGAAGAAGAGGACGGTTCTTACCGAGACCGGGAAGAGTCTTCTGCTGAGGCTGATCGCAGCCAGGGAGGCGTCCGGTCTTTCTTTGCTGTCCGGGGTCCTGGACAGGCCGGGATGCCTGGATGAACTGAAGTCCATCCTGTCGGAGCTGGACCAGTACGGGATCGGGGAAAAGGAGCTGGAGCAGATCATCGAAAGGCTGGAGAAGCCGAAGGGACCCGGCATGACCGGAGAGCGTCCTGCCCTGGCAGGGAAGCTGCGGGAGATTCTCGCGCTCCAGAAAGCATTTCTCCGCTATCAGGAGGACCGTTTTATCACCGCGCAGATGCTGCCCCAGCTCCTGTGCGAGAAGGCGCCCCGCTCCCGGCTCCTGAAGGGCTGCGGGATCTTTCTGGACGGATATACCGGCTTTACCCCCGCGCAGCTGGATGTTCTGACGACCCTCTTCCCTCTTGCGGATGATATTACGGTGACGGTAACCCTGCCCCCCACAGAGTTGCATATATGGAAGAAGGGGAGCTGGAGGGAGATAACGGACAGGGCCGTGGCGGACCATGATCTCTTCGCCCTGTCAAAACGGACGATTCAGTCTCTGATCAGAAGCGCTTTTGACGCGGGAACGGCGGTGGATGAGGAACCGGTCCTGCTTGACGGAAGCTGCGGCCGGCTGAAAAAGGGGTCAGAACTGGAATATCTGGAGCAGCATCTGCTCCGGATGGGGAAAAAGAAGCCGTTTGCCGGAGAATACACCGGTCAGATCAGCCTGCGCCCCTGCGCCGATCCGTCTGAAGAGGTTCTGGCCGCGGCGGCTGCCATCGATACGCTGACCCGGCGCGGCGGCCTGCATTACCGGGACATCGCTGTCGTCTGCGGCAGCCTCCCCGCTTATTCGGAGTATGCCCGCAGGTATTTCAGCCGCTACCGGATTCCTTTTTTTATCGACCGGTCAGTCAATGTTGTGCTGAATCCGGCTTTTGAGTTCGTGTCCGCCGCCTGCGCTGTACTGGATTCGAATTTCTCTTATGAGAGCATGATGCGGCTTTTCCGCACAGGATTTGTTTTCGCATGCCCTGAGGACGCGGACTTTCTGGAGAACTATCTGCTGGCGGCGGGGATCAGAGGCCGGAAGGCCTGGACAGAGCCCTGGACGCGGCAGACCCGGACCATGGACGCGGAGAAAACAGCGGAGGCAGACCGCCTGAGAGGGGAATTCATGGACAGATTCGGACCCTTCGCGGAGGAGATGCGAAGAGGGAAGAATACCGTCCGCGCTTACGCGAAAGCCCTCTGGGAGATGCTGACTTCCTTCGGACTGCCCGGGAAGCTTTCCCTTTTAAAGGAGAAGGCTCTGGAGAGGGGCGAACCGGACCGGGCCCGGGAGTATGACCAGGTGACCGGCGTGATCGCCTCGGTTCTTGACGAGGCGGTAAGCCTGACAGGTGATGAGAGCGTCACGAGAAAGCAGTTTGAGAAGATCCTTGAGGCCGGTTTTTCGGAGGCCAGGATCGGTATCATTCCGCCGGGGATTGACGAGGTGCATGTGGGAGATCTGGAGCGGACCAGGCTGAATCATGTGAGCGTCATCTTTTTCCTGGGCCTCAATGATGCGTACATTCCCCGGCGTGCGGCGCAGGGCGGCATCCTTACGGATATGGAGCGGGAGTTCCTGAAAATGAGTGACGTAAGGCTGGCGCCGACGGCAAAAGAACAGGCGAATATACAGGAGTTTTATCTCTATCTGATGCTGACCAAAGCGGAAAAGAAGCTGCTTCTGTCCTGGTCGTCGGTCGGCAGCGACGGTAAGCAGATGCGGCCATCCTATCTGGCGGGCCAGATCCGGGAGCTCTTTCCTGAGGCGGAGCTTCTGCCCGGACCCGGAAAGGATCCCTACCGGCTGGTTGTCTCCCCGAGGACCGGGCTGCCGGTTCTGGCGGGGGAACTGTCCGCAATCGGAAGAGGGGAAGGAAAGGAACTGCCCGGAAAGACCGCTTCGGTGAGGGAACTGATGAAGCTCTACCTGCCGGAAGGACCTTATGCCGACCGGGCGCTGGCCATGATCGGGACTGCGGCCCCCCAGGCCGGGGAGGCACTTCTGGGGCTTAAGGAGAGAGAGAAGCAGAAGACCGCCCTGAGCAGGGATCTGGCGGCAGGACTGTACGGGGAGATCCTGTCAGGATCCGTGACGCGGCTGGAGACCTTTGCCGGCTGCGCTTTTGCTCATTTTCTGACCTACGGGCTGAAGCTTGAGGAGCGGGAGGAGTACGAGGTCCGGGCGGCGGACGTCGGCAGCATTCTTCACAGGGCTGCCGAAGTTTTCTGCAGGAGAGTCTCCGGCAGCGGAGAATACAGCTGGAGAAACCTTCCGGACGCGGTCCGTGAGGAATGGGCGGAGGAGGCTCTGCGGGAAGTGATCGACGGCATGCCGTCGGATATCTTTTCCTCTACCGCAAGATACGGGGCGCTGCCTGAGCGGCTGGATCAGATTCTGAAGCGTTCCGTATGGGCCATGCAGAAGCAGATCTCGGCGGGGCTGTTTGAACCCGCTTCCTTTGAGATCGGCTTTGATTCCCTCCGGGACCTCTCCGCGGTCAGCATCGATCTGGGAGAAGGACGGAAGATGCGCCTCCACGGGCGGATTGACCGGATTGATCTGTCGGAAGACGCAGAGCACAGGGTACTCTACGTGAAGGTGACGGATTATAAGACGGGCTCAAAAAAACTGGATCTGAATGCGTTCTGGTCCGGGGAACAGCTGCAGCTGATTGTATATATGGACGCGGCGTCCCAGATGGAGGAGATCGCATATCGCGGCGGGAAGATTGTGTGCGCGGGCATCTTCTATTATCAGATGAAGGATCCGGTCCTGAGATGGGATCCCTCGGCGGATCCGGATGAGGACCGTCTGGAAGAACTGAAGGTGGACGGCCTGGTCAATGACGATCCCGGGGTGCTGCGCAGGCTGGATCAGAATCTGCAGGGAAAATCCCGCGTGATTCCGGTGACGCTGAACAAGGACGGACTGCCGAATTCCTTTTCCCATACGGCAAGCCCGGAGCAGCTGGAGCTGCTGCGCGCCTATGCGCGGAAAAAGATGGCGGAACTGGGGAAGGCGGTTTTTGATGGGGAGATCAGCCCTTCCCCGGTCAGGGACGGAACACGGACCACATGCGATTACTGCCTTTACAGGGATATATGCAGGTTTGATCCTTCCAGGGAGGATATGAGCTACAGGAATCTGAAACACTGGAAGAAGGATGACCTATGGCAGGCCATGCGTCTCAGCACCCGGGGTAATGGTGAAAGCTGAGAGCCGGCCGGACCGGCGGACAGATACGGGAAAATGGTGAATCATGACAGACAGATGGACCGATGAACAGAAACAGGTGATCCGTTCCAGGGGGCAGAATCTCCTGGTCGCCGCGGCAGCGGGTTCGGGAAAGACAGCCGTCCTGGTAGAGCGCATCCTCGGAAGGCTTCTGGACAGGGAGCATCCGCTCAGCCTGGACAGGATCCTGGTTGTCACATTTACAAACGCGGCCGCCGCCCAGCTCCGGGAGCGGGTCCGCGAGGCGGTGACGCAGGCCCTTGACAGGGATCCGGAGAATCCCGCGGCCATCCGCCAGATGTCGCTTCTTAACAATGACCATATCCAGACCATCGACAGTTTCTGCCTGGATGTGATCCGCGATCATTACAGTGAGATCGGCCTGGACCCCGCTTTCAGGATCGGGGATGAGGGCGAACTGAAGCTTATGCGCTCGGAGGCGGCAGGGCAGGTTCTGGAGGAACTCTATGAATCCGCCGACAGGGATTTCCTGGATTTTTCCCGCTGCTACGCGCCCGGCAGGGATGACCGGAAGCTGGAAAGCTATATTGAGGAATTCTATCTTTTTTCCGTTGCCCACCCCTTCCCTGCTCTCTGGCGCAGGCGCTGCGCTGAGGCTTACAGGGAGACAGATGCGGAAGACGGAGAAACCGGAAGGGGCCCGGAAGCGCCCTGGCTGAAGCTGCTTCTGGAGTACGCCGGCATGCGCCTTGCGGATACGGAAGATCTCCTGCGCGAGCTTCTGCGGATTGCAGGCGGGGCAGGCGGCCCTTCTGTATATATTCCGGTCCTGGAAAACGATCTGGAAATCATCAGGAATCTCAGAGCCTGCGGGAGCTATGCCGGATTATATGCATGCTTTTCGGGGCTTAAGTTTAAGAACCTGCCGGGAAAGAAGGATCCGGCGGCTGATCCGCAGCTGCGGGAATATGTGAGGGAGCTCAGGAAAAACTTAAAGGAGGCCGTCCTGAAGCTCGGGAAGGATTATTTCTCTCTTCCGCCGGCGCTGGCACAGGAGTTCCGACTTGAGGCAGGGCGTTTTATGGATACCCTGGTACGCATGACGGATCTCTTTGAGCTGCGCTTCTGCGAGGCCAAGGAGGAGAAGAATATCCTGGATTTTTCGGATGTGGAGCATGCGGCGCTGCGGGTTCTGCTTGAGATGAAGGAGGACGGATCCCCGGCTCTTGCTGAAGACGGGTCCTGCGTTCCCTCCGCATCGGCACGGGAGTACAGGGATTATTTTCAGGAAGTCTATATCGATGAATACCAGGATTCGAACCCCGTCCAGGAGCTTCTGCTCAGAAGCGTGTCCAGGGAGGAGACGGGAGAAGGAAACCGCTTCATGGTCGGCGACGTGAAGCAGAGCATTTACCGTTTCCGCATGGCGGAGCCCGGCATATTCATGGAAAAATATGACAATTATCCGGAGGAGGCGGACGGAGTCAGCAGGCGGATTGATCTGCATAAGAATTTCCGGAGCCGCGCCCAGGTTCTGGATTCCGTCAATCTGGTTTTCCGCCAGATTATGAGAAGGGAGATCGGGGGAATTTCCTACGGGCCGGCGGAGTCTCTGGATGCGGGCAAGAGCTTTCCGGACCTGCCGGAGGGGGGAAAGCTTTCTGACTATGAAGCGGAGCTGATCCTTACAGAACCCGCAGATCTTACAGCAGA
>DGHP01000071.1:34653-37693 GCA_002392705.1 Lachnospiraceae bacterium UBA3845
AACCCGCAGATCTTACAGCAGAACCTTCGGACCTCACAGCAGAGGCGCCGGGGGCGGAATCTTCATATCCTTCGGTGAGCGCTTCGGGGGCAGAAGCTGCGGATACGCCGGCAGGCGCGGCGGAAAGAGCGTCAGCAAAAGCCCCGGGGACGACACCTGCGGATACGCCGGCAGGCGGACAGGAGGAGACTCCTGACAGTTCTGACGGCGGCACCGCTCCGGGGAGCAGCCCGGAGCCTGAGACAGAAGAGAAGGACAGGAAGGAAGCCGAGGCGGCCGTCATAGCGGAGCGGATCCGGCAGATTGAGGGAAAGCTTCCGGTATGGGACGAGGGGCTTAATGCTTACCGCCCCGTACAGTACCGCGATATCGTGATTCTGCTCCGCACGGCCGGCAGCTGGGCCCAGACCATTTCCGAGGTTCTCACGAAGAACGGGATTCCCAACCGTTCCGATTCCAGAACAGGGTATTTTTCGGCCGGGGAAGTGCGGACGATCCTGTCCTGCCTGCGGATTCTGGACAATCCGCGGCAGGATATCCCGCTCGCGGCCGTGCTGCGCTCGCCCATCGGCGGCCTGACGGACGATGAACTGGCGATGCTGAGGATCGCTTTTCCGCAGGAATCCCTGTATGACTGCCTGCGCTGCTGGCTGGCGGAGCATGCGGGAGCGGAAGGCTCTGAGGAAAATGAAAAGCGGCTCCTGACGGAGAAAACTGCCCGTTTTACGGCTGCCTTTTCTTCCCTGCGGGAGCGGGTCTGCGATCTGCCGATCCACCTGCTTCTCTGGAGGATTCTGGATGAGACAGGATACGGGGACACAGTTGCGGCCATGCCGGACGGCCTGCAGAGAAAGGCCAATCTGGATATGCTGATCGAGAAGGCGATCGCTTATGAGAAGACCAGCTACAAGGGGCTGTTTCATTTTATCCGCTATATCGAGAAGCTGAAGAGATTCGAGGTGGATTTCGGGGAAGCGGGGATCGCGCAGGAGGATGAGAATCTGGTCCGGATCATGACCATCCACCGCAGCAAGGGACTGGAATTCCCGGTCGTGTTTGTGAGCGGCCTCGGAGCAGGCATCAACAAAACGGATACAAAAGGCTCCCTGCTGCTTCACGCTGCACTGGGCGCCGGAATCAATTATGTGGATCCTAAGCTGCGCCTGGAGAAGCCGGTGCTGATGAAAAAGGTGATCGCGGCGAAGATCGGCCTGGACAACCTGGGAGAGGAACTGAGAATCCTATATGTGGCCATGACCCGGGCGAAGGAAAAACTGATTCTGACCGGCTGCGTCAGAGACCGGCGTGCATTTGTGGAAAAGCTGGGAACTGTGCGCCGGCAGGATACGGAGAAGCTTTCCTTCTCCCTGATCCAGGGCGCCTCCTCCATGCTCGAATGGGTCACGGCTTCGCTGCTGCGCCATAAGAGGGAGCAGGCTTATCTGGAAGAAGCCTTCCCCGGCCTGCCCGCGCTCAGAGACGATAACCCGGTATATGATCTGCCGGGAGGCTTCAGAATCCGGACAGGGGCCGAGATTATCAGAAAGGCGCTGGAAAGGGAGCAGGAAGCGGAGAAGGACCGCATAAGCCTCGGTATATTTGATCCCGGAAAGGTCTATGATCCCCGGGTTAAAAAGATGCTTGAGGAAGCCCTTGGCTGCAGCTATCCCTATCCGGGACATGAGAGCATCCCCGGAAAGGTATCGGTCTCCGAACTGAAAATGATCAGCTACGAGGCGGAGATGGAGCGGCGGGAGCAGGAGGAAGCGGCTTCTTATGAGGAAATCGCCGGCCTGCCGGGAAGAACTCCGCTCCCTGTGCCCGAATACCCCCTCCCGGAGTTCATGAAGGAGAATTCCGGAAAGCAGGCGGTGAGCGGCGCGGTGACAGGAACCCTCTATCACATGTTTCTTGCGGATTTTGACTTTCGCCTGTGCCGGGAGGAGGATGCCGTCGCCAGACAGTTGGAAACTATGGTCAGATGTGATAAAATCCAGAAGGATGAGGCCGCGCTGGTCAGACCGTACCTGCTGAAGCGCTTTCTGCAGTCAGAACTTGCGCAGCGCATGCGCCTGGCCCAGGAAAAGGGCATGCTCTTCAGGGAGATGCCTTTTGTGACCGGCATGAAAGCGGACCGCCTGAAAGAAGGCTGGGATCCGGAAGAGACGGTGCTGGTGCAGGGCATCATCGACGCTTATTTTATAGAGGAGGACGGCATCGTCCTGATTGATTATAAGACGGACCGCGCGGCGGAAGGGGACGAGGAAAGCCTTGTGCGCCGCTATCAGACGCAGTTTGACCTCTACAGGGAGGCGCTGGAATCCCTGACGGGAAAAGCGGTGAAGGAGAGTTTCCTGTATTCACTGTCCCTGGGCAGGGCCATCAGGGTTCCCGTGCAGAAGGAGCTTCGGCCGGCATGAGCTTCCCGTGCAGAAGGAGCTCCGGCCGGCATGAGCTTCCCGCGCAGAAGGAGCTTCGGCCGGCATGAGCTTCCCGCGCAGAAGGAGCTTCGGCCGGCATGAACTGCCGGGACAGAAGGAGCGTCAGGCAGAATAGATTAGGAGTTGTGGAAACATATGCGGACTGGGAAACATACGGGGGTCAGATATTTCTGGATCGGATTTCTGATTTCCGCTCTGTTTGTGATGATCGGATTTATAGTGATCGGTGTGTGGCCGGCCGGGAACGGGACGGTTCTTATAATCGATTCCCTGCACCAGTATCTTCCGTTTTATACGGATTATCATGAGAAGCTGGTGAGCGGCGACTCCCTGCTGTATTCCTTTTCGGCGGGGCTCGGCTACAATTTCTGGGCAACCTGGGCTTATTATCTGGCAAGTCCGGTCAACTTTCTGCTGGTTCTGGTTCCGACCGCGAATGTATGTGATTTCATGGATCTTGTGATCCTGCTGAAGATCGGCCTGTGCGGGGGCACCTTCACCTGGTATCTCTACAGCAGGAACAGGAAAGCAGGCGCTTTCCCGGCGGCGTTCGGCGCCATGTATGCCCTGAGCTTTTTCGTGATCGGCTATTATTTTAA
>DGHP01000031.1 GCA_002392705.1 Lachnospiraceae bacterium UBA3845
ATCCCCGTAAAATGACAGGATGATAATGTCCGGTCAGCTCCGCTGCACGCCGCGGCGGTGCTCCCGGTTTTTGCGCGGGATTCCGGATCAGTGGAGAGTGGACTATGAAAAAAGGAAGCCTTGTTTTTCTGTTTTTTGCATCTGCTGTTGTCTTCCGGCCGCTGCCGGCGTGGGCGGCAGAGCTGCCTTCGACAGAGGCGGAAACTGCCGCCGCTGATGAGGAGACTTTGACAGAAGCGGAAACTGCTGCCGCCGAAGAAGGCATGACGGCGGAGGGATATGATTACAATCCGGAGGAGCTGCTGTATCTGGCCGGCGTCCGCGAATGCGCCTTCCGGGAGGGCAGGGGCTATACGCTGTGCAGCCCGGAGGGAGAGGAGAATCCGGTCCTGCTGATCCGGGAAGAAGAGGCGGACAGGGCGGACAGTTCGCTTCAGATTTTTCGCTATGACGAAGAGGGAAAGAGTATTTCAGAGGGGGAAGCTCTGACAGGGAGCGCCCTGGATGCCTTCATGAAAGACCCCGGGAATCACTGGGATGAGCTGATCTGGGTTGATTCCGGTCAGTGGCCCGACGGGACGATCGTCGGCACGGCGCAGCAGACAGGGAATCCGGGTGAGGAAAATGACTTCTACCTGGCGGCCGGTTATGAATGGCTGAAGGAGACCCATGTCCATTCCCCGGGGGAGGTCAGCAGCCCCACGGCGGATATCGAGGAAGAGATCGAGCGGAATAAGAGGAAGATGCTTGAGGACAGGGAGACCTTCCGGGGAGACGATATCCGGCGGGTCCGCGCATACCTGGATCTGGCGACAGACTGGGAGAGGAGAAATGATGAGGGTATCGAACCGGTCCGGAAGTATCTGGACGCCTTCCGCACTGTCAGCTCCCTCTCTGAACTGACCGGGTACCTGACGGATCCGGAAAAGAGTCCTTTCTGCAGGATGGCGGATCTCTCGGTCACCCTTGATCAGAAGGATACGGCAGCCTGGGCCCTTCAGATCCGGGAGGATGCCTTCTCCATTCTGCCGAGGGATTTCCACAGGTACGAGAAGGAAGAGATTGAGGAGATCCGGACCGATTTTGAGATTCAGGCCGGATATATCCTGAAACGGGCGGGGTATTCCGAAGAAGAAGTGCAGAAGATCCTGAAAGAGTGCCTTGAGATGGAGGATCAGCTCCTTCCCTGTGCCTGGCCGCAGGAAGGGGAGAAAGAGGAAGACCTGTTCCTGCCGTATGACGAGGCGGTGAATTTCTGCGGGAATTACCCGCTGGGGCAGCTTCTTGAGGCCTTCGGAGTCAGCGGAGGAAAGGTCAATATCGTATATCCCGCTTATCTGCTCAAGCTGGATGAACTCTACACGGAAGAGAACCTGTCCATGCTCAGGTCTTATCTGATCGCGCATACGGCCTGGTCCGCCTGCTCCTGCCTGGATCTTGACGCGATGAAGGTCTGTCACGGGTATGAAGCTTCAGAGGATGCGGCTGAAGAAGCAGCGGAGGAAGCCTTTATAGAGGAACTGAACGCGGGCTACAGG
The DNA here is from genome assembly GCA_002392705.1 of Lachnospiraceae bacterium UBA3845. Classification (GTDB taxonomy): domain Bacteria; phylum Bacillota; class Clostridia; order Lachnospirales; family Lachnospiraceae; genus Porcincola. The sequence continues at coordinate 1,539 of DGHP01000031.1, forward strand.
AGAGAGGCGCTCAGTCCGAGAGAACTGATGGGCGTAGCGGAAGAAAACGCTTACATGACCTATTTCGCGGACCCGGCTGTCCGCGCGGACCTGACGGAGATGGCGGAGGAAATCAGGGAAGCTTTCCGGCAGATCCTGCAGAGACAGGACTGGCTCTCCGGGGAGGGAAAACGGGCTGCGGAAGAGAAACTTGAGAATATGAGCTTCTGTATTCTGGCTCCGGATGAACTGATCGATTCCTCCTATCTTGAAATCGATCCCCATGCCTCCTATCTGGATGCCGTCGCCGCTCTCAGAGTCAGCAATCTGAAGCATGATCTTTCTTTCGCCGGAAAAGCCAGGGAGAAGGGCGAGTGGCGCTATGACCTGCGCAGGGAAATCGCCAGCAGCCAGACCAATGCTTTTTACTACGGGAACTTTAACCAGTTCTTCGTCTTTGCAGGTTTTGTGACGGAATCCTCCTTTCGGACGGATATGCCCGCGGAGGAAAAACTTGCGAAACTCGGGGAGATCATCGGCCATGAGCTGACCCATGGTTTTGATCCGAACGGGATACAGTATGATCGGAAGGGCAATCTGGTCGTATCCGACGACTGCCCCGGCGGCTGGCTGCCGGAGGATGATTATGAAGCGTTTATGGAGCGGGCCAGGAGAATCGCGGATTATTTCGACCGGATCCATCCCTTCCCGAATGCGGCCTGCCCCGGAGAACTGCAGTGGGGGGAAGCCGCGGCGGATATCGGGGGCCTTGCCATCTGCCTGGAGATCGCGAAAAAGGATCCCGCTTTTGATTATGACCTGTTTTTCCGTTCCCATGCGCAGCTCTGGCTGAAACAGGGAACGCTGACCGGGGAGCGGGGAGACCTTTATGACGCGCATCCCCTCTGCCACCTGCGGATTAATGTGACAGTACAGCAGTTTGATGAGTTTCTTGATACCTATGGCGTGAAAGAAGGAGACGGAATGTATCTGGCACCGGAGGAGAGAATTTCGATCTGGGAGAGCTGAGCTGACAGGATCAGACGATCTGCCTGCCGGGAGAGAGCTGCCTGGCGGACTGCTGCGGGCTGCGGGCAGAGTTGTAGACATTTTGGACTTAAAAGGACAGACATCGGAGAGGATAGTGGAACTGCAATTCTGCAAGGACCGCTGTCCTTTTCTTTTTGGCAATGGACCGGATTTCCGATTTCCGGATAGATTTTTTGAGAATTTTTTATTTTTCTTGTAACGAAAACGTTTTCCCTGCGTCTAACCTGTGGATCTGAAAAAAAGGTGGTGAAAACAGTGGACAGGATCCTGTGTGAAAAGATGTATGAAACATATTATATGCGCGTATATTCCTTTGTCATGACGCTTGCAGGAAACAGCAGTCTTGCGGAAGAGATTACGCAGGAGACTTTTTACCGGGCTCTGCTGTCTGAAAAAACGGCTTTCCGGGGCGAATCAGGGGAATTTACCTGGCTTTGCGCTATCGCCAGGAATCTCTTCGTCGACGAGAGCCGCAGAAAAAAACACTTCAGAGAAATGCCGGAGGAGATGGATTCCGGGAAGAGCCTGGAATCCGCGGTATCGGACAGGGAGATGTCCCTGCAGATCCATATGATACTGCACAGGATGGAGGAACCCTATCGGGAAGTGTTTGAGATGCGGGTATTCGGTGAACTGTCTTTCCGGGAAATCGGCCGGATCTTCGGAAAGACGGAGAGCTGGGCCAGAGTCACCTTCCACAGATCAAAAGCGAAAATTCTGGAAAGGATGGGAGAGAAGAATGAATAAGAACTGTGAAATCGTGCAGGATCTCCTTCCGCTGTATATCGATAATATATGCAGTGATTCGAGCAGGGAGATGATTTCGGAGCACCTTTCCGAATGCCCGGACTGCACGAAGCTTCTGAAGCAGATGCAGGATACCGGCCTGGAAAAGCAGCTGGAACAGGAAAAAACAGATGTGATCGGACATCAGAGAAGCTATTTCAAACGCAGATCGGCTCTGGTGGGAACGATTCTCGCCTTTATCTTTACGATTCCGGTCCTGATCTGCCTGATCGTCAATCTCGCAGTGGGGAGGAGCCTGGACTGGCTCTTTATCGTTCTGGCAGCGCTGCTCCTGACGGCCTCCCTGACGATCACGCCCCTGCTGGTCCCGGATCAGAAGGGACTCTGGACCCTCGTTCTGGGAACGGGCAGTCTGGTCCTGCTGCTCGCGGTATGCTGCATCTATACCCGCGGAAACTGGTTTTTTGTCGCCTCGTCCGCCGTACTCTTCGGGATAAGCGTACTCTTCCTGCCTTTTGTGCTCCGCAGCAGGGGGCTGCAGGCATATGTCGGAGAACGGAGAGGACTGATCTACATGTCAGCGGTGACGGCGCTGTACCTGATCATGATGATCTGCATCGGTATCTATGTGAAAGACCCGGATTACGGACCGACCGCACTGGCAATCTCGGCGCCGCTTCTGATTTTTTTCTGGCTTCTGTTTGCCGTTATCCGCTATCTGCCC
>DGHP01000076.1 GCA_002392705.1 Lachnospiraceae bacterium UBA3845
CCTTTTCTCATTCAATTTCCTCCGTAATCTCTTCCAATTCATTGTGCTGACATTGTGTCAGCATCTGTATTATATGTCGGTCCTGACACGATGTCAATATGCTGTATCAGTGTTTTTTCCATTTTCCCGTCTGTTGGGGATAGGTAATGGGACTCGCGATTTTTCCCCCATTGAATTTTCGCTTGATCATGGTTGGGTACAAATGAAGTCTTAAGAAATTTTGGAATCCATTAAATCCCTGCTTGATCGTGGAGGTTGGGTACAGGCGGAAGGTTTCATAAAAAGGGAATCCCCCGGAATTCTCCGGTTGGGCATATCAGCTTTTTCAGCAGAAAAGACCCACAAAATCAGATTGGTTTTGTAGGTCTTTTTTCCAAAACTCTGTGGTGGTACCCAATCGGGCTTGAATGTCTATAAATCTATGGATTCCATTTTTGTGAAATGCCGCTTGAGTGCCCAACCACCCGAATTCTGCGGGTTCCATTTTTAAGAAACGCGGCTGTTGTACCCAACCGCCCATGCCGGGCGACCGGCACCACCATAAATGAAACCACGCACCTGAGGTTTCACAGTAACCGCTTCGATAACGGAAGAAAAATTCTTTACGGCTGCAGCGGCCCGTAGTAATAAGATGCTGTTGCTCCGCCGTCCGCCAGGAAGGTAGAGCCGGTAATAAATGCTCCTGCATCGCTCATCAAAAGCTCCGCGATATTGGCCATCTCATCCGCTGTTCCGGGTCTTCCCGCCGGGCATTTAGCGAACATGTTCTTGTAAAAATCGCCTCTCGGGCCGTTGAACTCATCCACTGCAAGCGGTGTAACGATGATGCCCGGAGCGATGTCATTCAATCTGGCGCCGCGCTCGCCCCAGCGGATACACTCGTACATGACGCGCTTTTCATTGCAGCGCTTGGCAAGCTGGTAGGCGTGCAGTGTATCCCGGATATTTTCCGGCTGCAGGAGAGGAAGGTCCAGCAGTTCCTCTGTCGGCGTCATGGCAAGCTGCCTGTCCTCTTCCGGGGTCAGCTGCGGCATCCGCCATCCCGACTGGCTGGAGATCGTCACGCCTGAACCGCCTTCCGCGATCACTTTGCCGACTTCCTCCAGCAGGACGGCTGTTCCGTAGAGGTCCACTTTCAGGATCGCCTCGATAGGCGCCTGGGAAGGTGATACGCCTGCGGCGTTGATGAGGTATTTGATCTCCCCGTACTCCTGTGCCTTGGCAATGATAGCCCGGATATCCTCTCTGGAAGAGAGATCCATCGGGAAGGGAACAACATCGTATCCGGCATTGTTCATGATCTCAGCAATAGCTTCCGCATTCTTTATATTCTTGTCTCCGAGGATGATCTTTTTGCCGAATCCTGTCCTGCGGGCCAGCGCCATGCCTATCTGTCCCGCTCCAGTGACGATCATTACTTCTTTTTTCATACTTGGCTCCTTTTTGTATCAAAGATACGGATCCCGAAGTAATCCCGCGATCCGTACCATCCCCTGTCCGGCTCAATATATACTTGCAACGCTGCGGGTGATCTTCCACGCCCCGTCGATCTTTTTCATGCTGCATTTCTGCTGCAGGCGCCAGTTTGACCTTCCCCCTCCGAACACGGCTGCCGCCACATATGACTGTCCCGTCAAGACCGCTGCGTCTCCGTTTATCTCTACAGGCAGATCCTCATGTTCAGCAGAATAGTAATTCAGCGTCCCGTTCAGTACAGCTTCTATAAAGTCTCCTTTTGACTGCCGCATTCCGGTCATATGTACCAGCACAAAGCTGTCATCCAGTACATCCCTGAGGATCACCTCATCCTTGGCGATCATACCGTCATACATCCGGATATAGGCATCCCGGATCAGCTGCTCGTCATTTCGTTCCGTCATCTCAAAACCCAAGCTCCGTAAGCCAGCTGCCAACGGATCCCCTCACTTCCTCCTGATTGTTCTGGGCGTCATATCCTCTGATCGCTAATCCTTTTCCGACCGTCGAATCAGGGCAGGCGCCCTCAAGTTTCTTATCAAATCCGGACAGGCCGCTTCCCTCATGAGTGGAGAAGGGAATCAATGTCTTTCCGGAGAAATCATTCTTCTCGAACATCGTATACATGATCATCGGCCAGTCGCCCCACCACACCGGAGAACCGATAAAGATCGTGCTGTATTTTGCCAGATTCGGCAGCTCGCCGCTGTATTCGGGGCGGGCTTTGTCGTTCTGCTCCTGTTTGGCCACATTTGTCAGGGCGTCGTAAGTCATAGGATAGTGGTCGTCCACAGGCAGGATCTCGAACATGTCCGCGCCTGTCTGCTCCGCGATCATCTCCGCAACGATCGCTGTGTTGCCCTTATCGATGACGCCGACCTCATACTGCTCTCCCGTCCGCGAGAAATAGATGACAAGGGTGTCAGAAGCGGCCTCCGTTCCTTCCTGCCCTGCTTCTTCCGCGGCTACAGGGTCTGTCTTTTCTGCTGTGGCTGCAGGCTCCTGCTGCTCAGATTCCGGCTGATCAGCTTCCTGAGCGGCCGCTTCCTGCTGCGGAACATCTTCTGCCGTATCCTCCGGCGCCTCTTCACCTGCCGCGGCCGCTTCCTCTGTTTCCTGTGTCACTTCTACTTCCTGCTGCGCCTCTGTCTTTTCCTGTGTACCAGCCGGCGCAGATGTACTGCCGCAGCCGGTCAGAAGCAGAACAGCTGTCAGAATAACTGCGATTCCTTTTTTCATGTTTTTTACCATATCGATGCAATCTCCTCTTCCTTCAAAAACCTCCCAGCCCGCGATGCCCGTAGACCTTCAGCCCGTTCAGTGATCTCTCCAGCTCCTTAAACTCATCTTCTGTCAGCTCCACCTTCGATGAATCCAGATTTTCGACGATGCGCTCCTTGTTCTTGG
>DGHP01000034.1 GCA_002392705.1 Lachnospiraceae bacterium UBA3845
TTTTTTATATTTCAGCGGCGATGCATTCAGCAATCGCTGTTTTTTATTTTTCAGCGCCCTTTGGTTGAGTTTCGTTTTTACAGAACGTATAATGTGTTTGCAGCTGCTAAGCGATTTCCACAGGGAGGATTTGATGATGGCGAAGTCTGTTTTGTTTCTTCATATAGGAACGCCGAAGACAGGAACCAGTGCGATCCAGCTCTTTCTGGTTACAAACAGGGAAGCGCTGGAGAAAAAAGGGTGGACTTATCCGGATTTCGGCTTTGTATATCCGGACGCCAGCGAGACGCGCAACGCACTGTGGCTCGCCCGTGAGATGGAACCGTCGGACGATGAAAACCGGGAGAAGGCGATGCCTCAGCTGCTGTCGGCGGCGGAACAGTATCCGCATATAATACTTTCGGAAGAATCTCTGTGGACCCAGGGCGGATACTGCAGGGAAGGCAGGGAACAGTTCTGGCACTCATTTGCCTCCTTCCTGAAGGAGAATGATATAGATCTCAAAGTTATCGTATATCTGAGAAGGCAGGACCAGTATCTGTATTCCTATTGGGCGCAGAAGGTAAAAAAGCGTGATGAGACCCGCCTCTTCAGTCAGTTTGCCCGGGAGTTCGGCCTGGCACATACGAAGCTCGACTATTGTGCGCAGCTGGATCTGATCGCGGAAGGAGTCGGCGCTGAGAATCTGATCGTACGCCCATATGACCGCAGCCGTTTTGAAAAGGGATCCATCATATATGATTTCCTTGGATGCGTGGGACTTACGCCGGACGATACCTTTGAATTCCCCGAGGAGAGCAACAGCAGCATGTCCGACTGCGTGCTTGAAGCAAAGCGTCTGATGAACCGGTCGCTTTTCCAGAACCGTTCCGGCGGATTCCTGTATGCCAGTCTCTGGGAGGTACAGCGGGAATTTGAGAAGGAGGGGAAGCTGAAGAGGCGGAATGCATTTTCCAGCGCGGACAGAAAAGAGTTTCTCCGGGCTTATGAGAAGACAAATAAGGATACCGCCCGCAGATATGTGTATCCGGATGCGGATCCCGATCAGATTCCGGAACTCTTTCCGATGGATGATCTTGAGCGGGAATATGAGGAGTGGACTTTTTCTGTGGAGGAGATCGCGGATGTCTACAACCGCTGCCTGTATGTGGCAAACAGGAACGGAAGTGAAAAAATTCTGAAGCTTCAGCAGAAAAACCGTAAGCTGCAGAAGAGAAATAAAAATCTCCGGGAGAAGGTTCTGCTGGAGCGCTGGAGGCAGAGTCCCGTGAACCGGATGAAGGAGAAGATGGGAAAAAGCCCGCAGATCCGCAGCAAGAAAAAATCCCGTGACTGAAGCCTGCAGCCACGGGAAAATTGCCTGAAAAATGTTCATGCAGATTATGATGATTCTGACACGGCGCCGGATGAATATCCGCCGGGATTTTATTCAGCGCCGTCCGGATCCGTCTCAGATCCGGGAAGAACTGAGTTCTCCCATAAGCGCATTTACCAGGCGGATGGAATTCTGTGCGGCCTGTACCTCGAAGAGCGGGTAGTCCATCATATCGGACTGATCTGCTTTATCGGAGATCGCCCGTATGATGATAAAAGGAACTCCGTTGAGATATGCCGCCTGGGCGATACCGGCGCCTTCCATCTCTGTGCAGAAGGCATGATAGGTATCGATCAGGCGTTTTTTTACTTCAGGCTGATCTACGAACTGATCGCCGGAGACGATCCGGCCGCGGAAAACCTGAAGGGAAGGATTGACCATGCGGCTGACAGCGGCGGCTTTTTCGGCAAGCGCTTCGTCTGCCGGAAAGGAGAAGACGTCCATCTGCGGGATCTGGCCCGGCGCGTAGCCGAATGTGACGGCATTTACGTCATGATGGACCACGTCGGTTGAGATGACGATATCACCGATATTGATGTCAGCGTTCAGGGAACCGGCAACCCCGGTATTAATGATGGCATCCACTCCAAAGTCATCGACCAGGATCTGCGTGCAGACTGCGGCATTGACCTTGCAGACGCCGCTCCGCACTACGACAGCTTCCATACCGTTCAGTGTTCCGGCGCAGAATTCCATCTGCGCTTTTCTGATGACGGAGGAAATCTGCATATCTTTTTTCAGAGCCTCGACTTCCACTTCCATGGCGCCGATGATACCGATCTTTTTCATCTTTATGTTATCCTCCTGAAACGAAGTTCTGTACCCTGACACAATCGCCACGGATGACGATTCTGCAGCCAGGTCTGCAGAAAACACAGGCCAGGCCTATATGCCTCCTTATGTCAGTCTTCTTCTATAATCTGAAGTTCCAGGTACTGGAAAGGAATCTCTTCCACAAAACTGTCCTGGTAAAAACGGCAGCGGGCGTGTTTCTGAAATTCCCGCACGGTAGAATCCAGCCAGAGCGGTTTCGGGAGATCGAATTCATAGCAGATCTGTTCCAGAGCATTGAAGACTTTATGGGTCCGGGTTTCATCGCTGCAGTCTTCGATGGTGGTATCCCGGAGCATCTGATTGTTCTTCCACTCTTTCGCCCATATTTTCATATTTCTTCCTGTCCTTGCAGTCTGTGTCTTTCTGTGTGCCGGGTGCCTCCCGGACCGGCAGGACCGGATCAATCCTCAAAAAAGCTATACGCGATTCTGGAGATTTCCTGAATGTCCTGGCAGGCGGTATCCTTGTCCCATACATCCATGGAGAGGACGACGATCACATAGTCGACGTCCCGGCCGTATACGACGGCAGCGTCGTTCTGTACCGAGTCCATCTCACCGGTTTTATTTCCGACCTGTACGCCTTCCGGGAGTCCTTTCGGAATCTTGTAGCGGGTTTTCTGATCGAGCATCATCGATTCGATCTCATTGCATACAGACCGTGATATGAATTCGCGGTAATAGATCCGGGACAGGAGCAGTCCGATATCTTTTGCCATAATCTGGTTGAAATGGCTGGGGTCGACATAGGAGGAACTGTCCTGGAAGCCGTTGTATTCATGGGTTCCGGAGCTGTATCCGTGCAGCTGCACGAAGCGGTTGACAGCCGCGACGCCTTCCGCGTAGCTTCCGTCCCCGAGCTTCAGAAGAAGCCGGTTGGCGGCTTCATTGCTGGAATCTATGATCATGCTGCGGAGCAGGCTTACCGTTTCTTCTGTGCGTTCCAGATTTCCCTGGTCAATCCGGTCATAGACGGCCGCCATGATGAACAGTTTCATGACGCTGGCGGATTTCATGGGCTGATCCCCTACGATCAGGGCCTGCCCGGTCGAAAGATTCCCTATATAGACGGACCAGCTTCCATTGTAGGAGGAGACCATATCCCGGATCTTATCATACAGGATATGCATATCCTTTGGCAGGACTGCCAGAGGGTATGAGCGCAGCATCCTGTAGTCGTAAAGGCAGACGCGGGCGCTGTTCATATTCTGGATCTGCGGTACGGCAATCGCCGCGTGGCGCGGCCGGATATCCTGCGCGGGGGGTTCCGCCTGCGCGGCTTCGCTTTCAGCGGCAGTGCCTGTTTCTTCTTCCGGAGCAGCTTCACCGTCTGCGGCCTTTATGCTGTCCGGGGAAGCTTCCTGAGCGGTCCCACCGGTTCCGGCAGCCGCAGTCTGTTCACCGTCCTGCTCTGCGGGGACTGTCTCCTCCGGGAGCTGGGTCGTGGTATTGATTCCGCTTCCCATTTCGACAGGCGTGAATATGATCTCTGATTCTTCTTCTGAGAATAATTCCGTATCCGGAGCGGAGACAGATTCTGTTGCCATACCGGCCTCAGCTTCTTTGCCGGAACTTTTTTCTTCGCTGCCAGGACCCTCTTCCGGCCGGTCAGATTCTGCAGTTTCGCTCTCAGGCTCTGTTTCCGTTTCCTGAGCGGATGCGGTTTCTTCTTTACCTGACGTCTCTGCGCTTTCTGTTTCGGTTTCCGCTTCTGTCTCAAAATTGATCGCGTCCGCTACCAGTCCGCCGAGATTTGTGTGGAAGGCTTCCGCCAGTTCCGGATTCAGTGCGGTCAGGGGATCCTCTGCGTTTTCTGATTCGGTTTCAGATTCTGCAGCCGTTTCGCTGTCAGATTCGGCCCCGGATTCGTTTTCGCTGGCCGGCTCTGTCCCGGATTCCGCTTCGGATTCCTCTTCGCTGACCGGCTCTGTCTCAGATTCCGTTTCGGACTCGCGTTCGCTGACCGGCTCTGTCCCGGATTCCGCTTCGGATTCCTCTTCGCTGACCGGCTTTGTTTCAGATTCCGTTTCAGATTCGTCTTCGCTGGCCGGCTTTGTGCCGGATTCCGCTTCGGATTCTCCTTCGCTGGCCGGCTCTGTCCCAGAATCCGCTTCGGATTCTCCTTCGCTGGCCGGCTCTGTCATGGATTCCGTTTCGGATTCGTCTTCGCTGGTCGGCTCTGTCCCAGATTCCGCTTCGGATGCATCTTCGCTGACAGGCTCTGTCTCAGATTCACTTTCCGACTGCGGACTGTTCGGGAACGCATCGGAGTATTCGTTTCCCTTTATCTCGCCGATGAGGACAGGGGCTCTTCTCATACGAAGCAGAAATTCACTGAAATGCAGCGCTTTCTGCAGGTCTGAGATTTCCTGTTCTTTCTTTTTTCTTTCCTCTTCCTGAGCGAGCTCTTCCAGCTCTTTTTCTTTAAGAAGGGCAGCGCTCTCTTCGGATTTCAGCTGCGCCGCCTCCTGTTCAGCCTTAGCCTCCGCGTTCAGCATACTCTGGAGAACCGGGTGCCCGGTTGAAAAGATATCAATAAAATCTGTCTCCGGTTCTGCTGATTTTGCACAAGCAGCGTTCACGGACAGTCCGGCCAGGGCAGCCATGAGCGCCGGATATATAAGAACTTTCTTTTTCATCTGATTCCTGTTCGGTTTCTTTTGTATGAAGCGTTCCCGCTTAGAGCGGAGCGCCTCTGTTCTCATCCAATTTACTGCGCACCATCATAGCACGACTCGAAAATTGTTTCAATGCAGGAAAAAACCGTTGAAGCAGGCCCGCTCCTCAAATGCCTTTTTCTTCGGAGGGACAGCCTCTGTTTCCGGGATACCGACAGGCAGGAAGCAGACCAGTTCATATCCATCAGGGACGCCGAGAATCTTCGCCATCTGATCTCCGATCCGGTCCGTATCCGTGATATGGCCTTCATACCAGCAGCTCCCGTAACCCAGAGCCGTGGCTGCAAGCAGCATATTTTCTATGGCGGCCGAATAATCCTGCACGGCAAAACACCTGTCGCGGTAGGCGATGATCCGTGTGGTCAGCACACAGATGATTGCGGGGGCGGTCTCCCCCACCGGGGGCTGAATCACTTCGCGCAGTTTTTCTAAAAGTACGGGATCATCGACGGCAATAAGGCTGGTTGTCTGTTTGTTGCAGCCTGAAGGGGCGTCAAGCCCGGCCTGCATAATCGCAGTCAGGTCCTCCCGGGGAACCGGGCAGGGCTTAAATTTCCCGCGGTAACTGTGCCGGCTGCTGATGAGATCCGGGAACGTCTGCTGCCGGTGCAGGGACATGACATAGATCTGGCAGGGATTGTTTTCGTCCCAGAGGGAGGGGAAAACCTCCAGTTCCTTAAAGCCGAGCGCCTGGTAGAAGCGGTTGGTGGCGTCATAATCATCATAAAGCCCCATCTGAACCGTTTTCACCTGCATGAATTCATAACCCTGCTTTACAGCGTAGTCCTTCGCGGCAGAAAACAGTTCTTTTCCGATTCCATGCCTGTGGTATTCTTTCCGTACGCCCATCACCGCCAGCTCGACAGTGGCCTTCCCGGTTTCTTTCAGGCAGAGGAATCCGACCGGAAGGCTGTCCCTGAAGGCCGCAAAAAACGGCTGGTCCGCGCTGCTGCGGATATATTCTTCGCGGGATTCTGTTATGGCGAACCAATCCGGGAGCGCCTCCAGAATAGTTCTGGCAATCCGCTGCTTTTCCTGCGGATCTGTGACGGAGCCGGAATAATCAGCGGACTCTGTTTTCTGCATTCTTTGCATCAGTTTCTCCATATCCTTTGTCCTCCGAACAGAGATCTTTTTTGAAAGAGTCTTTTCAGTTATCAAAGTGAAAATAAACGCAGCGGAAGGCTTGCTTTGCAAGCTGCGCAGCACGTGGCTTTGAGTGCATTACGCGCTCAAAGATTATATGGGGAAACGCTGTATTTACGGCATCAAAAGCCGTCAGTCAGAATTAATCAGCGTTTTCCTAAAATATCATAACATAAATATACGGGGAAATCTGTCCGGAAAGCGGACAGGGGAAAGAAACCATGATAGAATCAAAGAAAGATCCGTGTTAAGATGATACTTAAGGAAACGTTCCGGCAGGAATGTTCCGGCAGGAATGTTCCGGCAGGGATGTTCCGGCAGATATGTTTCGGAAAAAGATATGGGAGACATCTCCCGGAAAAGGAGGCTTTTATGAGTAAAGTAATCCATACAGAGAAGGCACCTGCGGCAATCGGCCCGTATTCACAGGCAATCGCGGCGTCCGGCGAGTTTATTTTCGTTTCAGGGCAGCTTCCGGTCGTTCCGGAAAAAGGAGAGTTTGCCGGGGATGATATCGCATCCCAGACGGAGCAGTCTCTGAAAAATATCCGTTCCATTCTCCAGGCTGCCGGCGCGGACATGGAAAATGTTGTGAAGACGACGGTCCTGCTGAAGGATATCGGCGATTTCGCAGCCATGAATGAAGTATACGCAAAATTCTTTACGAAGGACTGCCCGGCCAGAGCGGCTTTTCAGGTGGCTGCGCTTCCGAAGGGAGCACTGGTGGAGATTGAGGCAATTGCCGTAAAATGATGCGTCAGGCCGGTATGAACGACGCGGAAGCAGGGAGCGGGATGCCTCAGGAGAATGAGGACAGCGGCCGCAGTACGCAGGGACACTGCTCTGATCTGCAGGATCGCTGCCTGAGCGGGACGGAGAACTGCGGCATACGAAAAGGGCCGGGGCTTGTCCACATCTACTTCGGGGACGGAAAGGGAAAAAGCACCTGCGGAATGGGGCTTTGCTGCCGGGCCGCCGGCTACGGCTACAGGGTTCTGATTTACCAGTTTCTGAAGGACAATTCCTCTAGTGAAAGAAAGCTTCTGGAGCTATCCCCTAATGTGGAGTTTCTTGACGGGATGGACAGGGAGCGTTTCAGCCGCCAGATGTCGGAGGAGGAGAAGTGCGCCCACAGAGCTTTCTATGAGGAACGGCTCCGGCTGTTGGAGCATAAGGTTTCTTCCGGGAACTACGACGTGCTTTTTCTGGATGAAGTACTCTATGCGGTCCGGGCGGGACTTCTGGACGAGAAGCTGCTGACAGATTTTCTGGACAGCAGGCCCCAGGACCTGGAGGTTATCCTGACCGGGCGCGATCCCGGCGAAGAACTGCTCCAAAGGGCTGACTATATATCGGAGATCCGGATGATCCGGCATCCGATCTCCCGCGGCCAGAAGGCGCGCGGGGGCATAGAGCGCTGAGGAGAGCAGGGAACAGCAGGCAGAAAAGCCATCGGAGACAGAGCCTGAACAATCGTACAGGGGCATAGAGCAGGGCACAGCGGCAGGAAAGCCATCGGAGACAGACAGTGCCTGAATGACTGTACAGGGGTATAGAACAGGGCACAGCAGGCAGAAAGGCCGGTGGAGACAGACTGCGCGGGAAGCGCAGCAGGGCAGACCAGGGGGCTGCCGCAAAAAGAGATGAGGGGAGAGGCGTGCAATATGGAAGAGACAACAAACCCGGTATATCAGGAATTAACCAGGCCCGGCCATAAATCCGGGCAGCGGACAGTCTGCATCACGGGACACAAAAATCCGGATACGGATTCGATCTGCTCGGCGCTTGCGTATACCTATTTTAAGCAGAAGCTGCAGGGGCCGGACGGACCAAAGAAATATCTTGCCTGCCGGGCGGGAGCTGTATCAGGGGAAACGCAGTACGTTCTGGACTATTTCCATTTTCAGCAGCCGCTCTACATCGACAATATCGGAACGCGCGTCAAGGATATGGAGATCCATCGCATTCCGGGGATTAACCGTAAGATTTCCGTGAAAGACGCGTGGAATCTGATGAAGACGCAGAATGTGGTTACGCTGCCGGTGACGGGGAAGAAGGATCTTCTGGAAGGGGTGATCACGATCAACGATATCGCCAAGTCCTACATGGACGAAAATGACGCCGGTATCGTGGCCGTGGCAAAAACGCCCTACCGGAACATTCTCCAGACCCTGGAGGCGGAGATGGTCGTTGGGAATCCGGATACGGATTTTGACAGCGGGAAGGTTGTCATTGCCGCTGCGAACCCGGACGTTATGGAAAATTATATCAATGAAGGCGATATGGTTATTCTGGGCAACCGCTATGAATCGCAGCTGATGGCGATCCTGGCGGGCGCAGGATGCATCGTTGTATGCCTGGGTGCCGCCGTTTCCCGCACGATCCAGCATATGGCCCGGGAGCACGGGACCACGGTGATCGTAAGCCCGCTGGATACCTACACGGTTGCCAGGCTGATCAACCAGGCCATGCCGGTCGATTTTTTCATGAAGAGCGACGGTCTCGTAACCTTCCGCATGACGGATTATACGGATCAGATCCGTGAGACCATGTCCAAGAAGCGTTACCGTGATTTCCCGATCCTGGATAAACACGGCAGCTATATCGGCATGATCTCCCGCCGGAACCTGCTGGGTGTGCGCAAGAGAGAGCTGATTCTGGTGGATCACAATGAGGTGTCCCAGGCGGTCGACAATGTGGACAACGCGGAGATCCTTGAGATTATCGACCATCACAGGCTGGGCACCCTGCAGACCATGAATCCGGTATATTTCCGCAATCAGCCGGTGGGCTGCACGGCGACGATCATTTACCAGATGTACCATGAGCACGGCATCGAGATTCCCAGGGGGATCGCCGGCCTTCTGTGCAGCGCGATTCTCTCGGATACCCTGGTCTTCCGTTCGCCGACCTGCACGGCGGTGGACCGGGCGGCGGCCGAGGAGCTTTCACAGATCGCCGGGATTCAGATCGAGCCTTTCGCAAAAGCGATGTTTGCGGCAGGATCTGATCTGCGGAACAAGACGGATGACGAGATCTTCTATACCGACTTCAAGACCTTTGACACAGAGGAGATTACGATCGGCATCGGCCAGATCACTTCCATGAGCGGGGAGGAACTTGATGAGATCCGGGCACGCATGAAGCCGTATATTGAGAAAGCCTATGAAGAGAAGGGGCTGGATCTTGCTTTCTTTATGCTGACCGACATCATCGAGGAGACCACGACCATGCTCTGTTATGGAAAAAAAGCGGAGACGATCGTGGAGGATGCATTTCACGTGCCGGTTGAGGAGAACGTGGCGGTTGTGAAGGGCGTCGTATCCCGCAAAAAACAGGTTGTTCCCGGAATCATGGCGGCTCTGGCCAGAGAAGCGGAGGAGACATGAGTGCAGGGAGCGGCAGCAGGAGCGCCCGTACAAAGACGGGAGCCGGCGGAGGACAGGAAGACTATGGCGCAAAGGACGGTCGGAAGAGCACCAGGCCGAAGGCTGTGAAAGAGGATCAGGGCCGGACCATCGGCCGAAGCTTAAAGAGCGCCAGGCCGACGGCGGTGAAAGAGGATCAGAGCCGGACACACGGTCTAAGCAGGAAAAACGGTGCAGCGAATCCAGTGAAGGAAGATCCGAATCAGACCGTGAGGTATGTACATAAGAGGGAGAAAACCGGAGAAGGGCCTGTCTCCGCGGGCCTGCAGCCTGGAAAGAACGCCGGAAGCGATCATAAGAAGGCAGTCTGGAAGGCGGGGAATATGCTTTACCCTCTTCCTGCCGTCATGGTCAGCTGTGCCAGGCCGGGAGAGCGGCCGGATATTGTCACGGTCGCCTGGGCAGGGACTGTCTGTACGGATCCCGCCATGGTGTCCATTTCCCTTCGTCCATCCCGCTATTCTTACGGAATCATCGATGAGACAGGGGAATTTGTAATCAATCTGGTGACGGAGGAACTGATCAGGGCCTGTGATTTCTGCGGAGTGAAATCCGGGAGAGATACGGACAAATTCCTTGAAACGGGGCTGACCGCTCTGCCTGCCGTCAGGCTTTCTTTCGCGCCGCTGATCGCGCAGAGTCCGGTCAATATTGAGTGCAGGGTTGTGCAGAAGCTTACGCCCGGTTCTCATCATATTTTCCTGGCCCGCGTGGAAGCTGTCGATATCGATGAGGACAGGCTGGATGAAAATGGTAAATTTGAGCTGAACAAGGCAGGCCTGGCAGCTTACTCGCACGGAGAATATTTTGCGCTCGGCAGGAAGCTGGGAAGCTTCGGATTCAGTGTTAAGAAGGGGGCAAAGACAGACCGTGTGTTTGGATGAACGGCCGAATTGGTGAAGCTGCAGTAATAATCTGAATACTGAGCAGCGTTTTTGTGGGAGATTACCGAAAATCCTGCTGATTTTTCCGGCGGGATTCCGTAATCATCCGGTTTTTCTATTCATCGTTTACATTACCGGAAAAAGTGAGTATAATACAGTCGACGGGCATATCTGCCGGTCTGTTTGCTTACGCCAGTGGGAGCGGCGGAGCAGGCAGTGCAGTACAAGGCTTCAAAACTGATACACGGGGAGTTTTCCACAGCTGTAAGGGCGGCTGCGGGAAGAATAAATAATTAGTAATCTGTTGAGGTAATGTATGGAACAGTATATCATTAAGGGTGGTTATCCGCTGCATGGAGAAGTCGAAATCGGCGGTGCGAAGAATGCTGCCCTTGGAATCCTGGCGGCGTCGATCATGACGGACGAGACAGTCCTGATCGAGAATCTGCCGGATGTCAGAGATATAAATGTCATGCTGGAGGCCATGTCGGAGATCGGCGTCAAAGTAGAGCGTCTTTCCCCGCATATCGTTAAGATCAACGGCTCCGGTATCGGCGATGTGAGCATTGAGTACGAGTATATCAAAAAGATCCGCGCTTCCTATTATCTGCTCGGGGCACTCCTGGGCAAGTATAAAAAGGCGGAGGTTCCGCTTCCGGGCGGATGCAATATCGGGAGCCGGCCGATCGACCTGCACCTGAAGGGATTCAAGGCGCTGGGCGCGAAGGTTTCCATCGTGAACGGCAGTATCTGCGCGGTTGCCCCGCAGCTGCACGGAAGACATATTTTCCTGGATACCGTGTCTGTCGGCGCGACGATCAATATCATGATGGCGGCCTCCATGGCGGAGGGACGCACGGTGATTGAAAACTGTGCCAAGGAGCCTCATGTCGTCGATGTAGCCAACTTCCTGAACAGTATGGGCGCCAATATCAAGGGCGCCGGAACGGATATCATCCGCATCAACGGCGTGGAGAAGCTTCACGCAACCGAATATTCGATCATTCCGGACCAGATTGAAGCCGGAACCTTCATGTTTGCCGCGGCATGTACCCACGGGGATATCGTGGTGAAGAACGTCATTCCCAAGCATCTGGAAGCGACGATCTCCAAACTGCTGGAGATCGGCTGCGAGGTGGAGGAATTTGACACCGCCGTACGTGTTATCGCTCCGGAACGTCTGAGCGCGGCCAATGTGAAGACCCTGCCTTATCCGGGCTATCCGACGGATATGCAGCCGCAGATCGCGGTTGCCCTGGCGATGGCGGAAGGAACCAGCATCGTCACGGAGAGCATCTTTGAGAACCGTTTCAAGTACCTGGACGAGCTTGCCCGCATGGGCGCTGTCTCCAAGGTGGAAGGGAACACGGCCATCATCAGCGGTGTACCCGGGCTGATGGGCGCCCGTGTCAGCGCGCCGGATCTGAGAGCCGGGGCCGCCCTTGTGATCGCGGGACTTGCGGCGGAAGGGATCACGACGATCGATGACATCGTCTATATCCAGCGCGGATATGAGAATTTTGAGGGCAAGCTGCAGCAGCTTGGCGCGAAGATCGAGAAGGTCAGTTCCGACCGTGAAGCCAGGAAGTTCCTGCTGAATGTCGGCTGAGCTTACTGTCCGGAATCTGCAGAAGCGCAGGCGGGAGAGGTCTTCCCGCTCCTGAGAACAGAATATGATTCAGAGATTCAGCAGCTTTCCGTCTGCCGGAGTGTCCGGCGGCCGGAGGGCTGCTTTTTATTTTCCGAAAGCGCAGGAAGAAGCATCGAATCAGAACATTTGACAGTGTTTGTATATGGCGCGGGATCTTTTTTTCTGATAAGATATCCCCACTGGTGTGCTGATGGATATCAGTAAGGTTCAGCTTGTATCAGTGTGCTTTTGCGTACAGCACCGTGTCAGATCCGGAAGGCGGATGCTTTCCAGAAAAATCCGGGGAGTATAGTATATGAGTAAGGTTGCAATTCTGACAGACAGCAACAGCGGAATTACACAGGCAGCAGGAAAGGAACTCGGGATCTCGGTTCTTCCGATGCCGTTTTATATCAATGATGAACTGTACTATGAGGATATTACTCTCTCACAGGAGCAGTTTTATGAGCATCTGGAAGCGGACGCGGAGATCCATACCTCCATGCCGGTTGTGGGTGACGTTCTGGACCGCTGGAAGCAGCTGCTGGAAACCCATGACGAGGTGGTTTATATCCCGATGTCCAGCGGCCTGTCCTCTTCCTGCATGACTGCGAAGACGCTGGCCGAGGATTTTGACGGGCGGGTTCAGGTCGTTGACAACCAGAGGATTTCCGTTACCCAGCGCCAGTCCGCCCTGGACGCACAGGCGCTTGCCGCGCAGGGCTGGGGAGCCGTAAAGATCAGGGAATACCTGGAAAAAACAAAATTTGAATCCAGCATTTATATCTATGTCCCTTCCCTGAAATATCTGCGGAAGGGCGGCCGCATAACCGCCGCCGCCGCTGCCATGGGCACGCTTCTGCGGATCAAGCCGGTTCTGCAGATCCAGGGAGAAAAACTGGACGCCTACGCCAAGTGCCGGACGATGAAGATGTCCAAGACAGTGATGCTGAAGGCGATAGAGGATGATATCCGAGACCGTTTCCATCTGGAAAATGACCTGGACAAGGTCTGGATCGCGGGCGCCTATTCCGGCCTGATGCGCGATGAGGTTACGGAATGGACGGAGGAGATCGCCCAGGTCTACCCGGGGAAAAAGATCGTGATGCAGCCGCTGTCCCTGTCCATCTCCTGCCATACCGGTCCGGGATGTCTCGCTGTGACATGCACAAAGAAAATTTCTGAGAATCCCGACGAGAGCGCCTGCCGCTGGTGAGGCCGGCAGAGCAGAAGCCCTGTGAATCAGGGCGGACATCTCTGCCTGCAGTAAGGATCAGGGGAGGCCAGGAAGCGGCGTCCCAGCTGAAAATGTTTGACATAGCCGAACGGCTATATTATGATAATTATGTGAAAAGATAGCCGAACGGCTATTTTTTCACATCTGCGTCACAATATAGCCGTTCGGCTTTATTATAACGGAAGGAGAGAAGAGATGAAGATAAACAGCTCGGCTTCATTTGGAAAAGCACTGCAGAAGCGCAGGAAGGAGCTGAAATACACACAGGAGTATGTATCGGAAGTGACGGGGCTGAGCGCGAGCTTTATTTCCAATCTGGAAAACGGGAAAAAAACCACGGAACTCGAAAAAGCGATCATGCTTGCGAATGTCCTGGGCCTGGATATAGATGTCAGCGTACGGGGACAGTGACGGAGAGGAATGATGAGTGATCTGAATGTATCGGTTGAACGCTGCGGGAAGATGCTTCCCGCCGGACAGCTCCTGAAATGTGGGAATATCTGGTGTACGATTATATCATCGGAAATTCTGATAACCATATCAAGAATCTGTCGCTGCTCTATTCGGAGGATCTGAAGAAAATCCGGCTGGCGCCGCTGTATGACGTGATCAGCACGGTCGTCTACGACGGCAGCACACGGGATATGTCCGTTTCGATCGACGGAAAGTATTCCATTGATGAGATTACGAGGGAGTCCTTCGCCAACCAGGCGGAAAAGGTGCACCTAGGCAAAAGAGCGGCAATGAACCGTTTCGACCGTCTGCAGAACGGCTTCGAGAAGGCCCTGAATGAAGCGGCATATGAACTGAAGGAAGAAGGATTCCGGAATGCGGAAATGATCCGCG
Organism: Lachnospiraceae bacterium UBA3845; assembly: GCA_002392705.1. Taxonomy (GTDB): domain Bacteria; phylum Bacillota; class Clostridia; order Lachnospirales; family Lachnospiraceae; genus Porcincola. The sequence continues at coordinate 14,058 of DGHP01000034.1, forward strand.
ACGCTGTGCTTGTACATCGGCGGATGAGATAACGGACAGCGGGAGAGCAGCAGGCGGATCCGTGTACAGGGCGGATCGGTATTGCCGACGGCCTGACCACTGACAAAGTGAAGCGGCAGGTCCGAGAACAGGGCGGATCGGTATCAGAGGCAGTCTGCCGGGTGCAAAGGCGCCAGAGGCTGCGGGGAGAGACTATTTACATTTGCCTGTATTCTGGGTAAAATAAGTAACAGTCTGCGAAAAGCATGGTTAAGGCTCACGGCGCGCGGTGCGTAAAGACGGTCTGCTATCAGCTGTGTGAAGGACCATGAACAGGAACAGGGCAGAAACATAATAACGCAAGGAGGTTTGGTCATGGCTGATAAAGGACCTTATTATATTACAACTGCCATCGCATACGCGTCGGGAAAGCCGCATATCGGCAACACTTACGAGATTATTCTGGCGGACGCGATCGCCCGCTATAAGAGGGCGGAGGGCTATGATGTAAAGTTCCAGACCGGTACGGACGAGCATGGGCAGAAGATTGAACTGAAAGCTCAGGAGAGAGGAATCACCCCGCAGCAGTTTGTCGATGAGGCGGCGGGTGAGATTCACCGCATCTGGGACCTGATGAACACCAGCTATGACCGATTTGTCCGCACGACGGATCCGGTGCATGAACGCAAGGTTCAGAAGATTTTCAAAAAACTTTATGACCAGGGCGATATCTATAAGGGCGCCTATGAGGGCTGGTACTGCACGCCCTGTGAGTCCTTCTGGACGGAGAGCCAGCTGAAGGACGGCAAATGTCCGGACTGCGGCCGCCCGGTGACCAAGGCGAAGGAAGAGGCGTATTTCTTTAAGATGAGCAAATACGCGGACCGCCTGATCGAGCATATCAATACGCATCCGGAATTCATTCAGCCGGTTTCCAGGAAGAATGAGATGATGAACAATTTCCTTCTTCCCGGCCTGCAGGACCTGTGCGTGTCCCGCACCTCCTTCTCCTGGGGCATCCCGGTTGATTTTGATCAAAAGCACGTAGTCTATGTTTGGCTGGACGCGCTGACCAACTATACGACCTTTGCCGGCTATGACGTGGACGGTTCGACAGAGGAGTACGCAAAGTATTGGCCGGCGGATCTGCACCTGATCGGCAAGGACATCATCCGCTTCCATACGATCTACTGGCCCATTTTCCTGATGGCCCTCGGCGAGCCGCTCCCGAAGCAGGTGTTCGGCCATCCCTGGCTGCTGCAGGGCGACGGCAAGATGTCCAAGTCCAAGGGCAACGTCCTCTATGCCGACGAGCTGGCGGATTTCTTCGGCGTGGACGCGGTGCGTTATTTTGTACTGCACGAGATGCCGTTTGAAAATGACGGCGTGATCACCTGGGAACTGATGGTGGAGCGCCTGAATTCGGATCTGGCGAATACGCTGGGCAATCTGGTCAACCGGACGATCTCCATGACAGACAAGTATTTCGGCGGAACCGTCCGGGCAACCGGCGTGACAGACCTTGATGTGCCGCCGGCGGGCGTGATCTCCGAAGGACAGAGCGGAAGCATCGATGAGGACCTGAAGGAGACGGTTCTTCAGACACCCGTCCGTGTCGCCGGAAAGATGGAGCAGCTCAGAGTCGCGGACGCGATCTCCGAGATCTTTGCGCTCTTTAAAAGATGCAACAAATATATCGATGAGACGGCGCCCTGGGTTCTTGCCAAGAGCGACGAGACGAAGGACCGCCTTGCGCAGGTGCTCTATAATCTGGTGGAGTCCATCGCGGTCGGCGCGGAGCTCCTTGAGCCCTTCATGCCGGAAACCTCTCAGAAGATCCTGGCGCAGCTGAATACCGGAAAGCGCGGGCTTGACCATATGGATCAGTTCGGGCTCTATCCGTCCGGAAACCGGGTCACGGACAAGCCGGAGATTCTGTTCATGAGACAGAAGCTCGAGGATGTCATGGAGGAAGTTGCCAGAAGGCATCCGGCTCCGGCGGAGCAGGCGCCTGCGGCGGAAGGCGATGGAGAGAAGGCGGAAGAGAAGGATTATATGGATCCCGAACAGAAGCCCGAAATCACCATCGACGATTTTTCGAAGCTGCAGATTCAGGTCGGAGAGATCCTGAAATGCGAGGCGGTGAAGAAGTCCAAAAAGCTTCTCTGCAGCCAGGTACGGATCGGCAGCCAGACCCGCCAGATCCTGTCCGGGATCCGGCAGTTCTACAGTGCCGAAGAGATGGTCGGAAAGAAGGTTCTTGTCGTCACGAATCTGAAACCTGCAAAACTGGCAGGCCTGATGAGCGAGGGCATGATTCTGGCCGCGGAAGACGATGAAGGACGTCTGTCCCTGATCACGACCGAAAAAGAGATGAAGACCGGAGCGGAAGTGCACTGAGGAATTCCTTCCGGTATATGAAACTGTAACTGCCGGGTGTGCCGCACCCGGCAGTTTGTATGAAGCGGGAACCGTCCCCGCAGCCCCGGGCAGGAGCATCCTAGAGGATGTTTCCGCGCCCGGCGCGGCCTGGCCGGATTATATGGGAGCAGGGCTGCGGCTGCAGCCAGATAAGACAATTATATACAGAATAAAAATGCATCTCCGGAGGAAAGCATGAGAATCATAGATACACACGCACATTACGACGACGAGGCATTTGATGAAGACCGGGAGGAGCTGCTTAAAAAGCTTCTGAAGGAGGGCGGCGTCGAGCTTGCCGTCAATATGGGAGCCGGCATGCATGGCGCAGAGAAGAGCGCGGCCTATGCGGCGGAATATGATTTCATCTATGCGGGAACCGGGATTCATCCGGATGATGTCGGCGTATTTGAGCATGCCGGGATTTCCCGGGAAGAGGCGGCGGAATTGTCCCGGAAGGAAGCCGCGGACGGAGACGGAGGGGATCCTGATCCGGAGCCGGAAAAAGAGGCGGCGGGAGACCTGCAGATCGCGAAGAAGTATCGCGAGGCGATGCGGTTTTCATCCGCGGACGATGCGCTGGAGCATCTGATTGAACTGTGCCGCCGCCCGAAGACGCTGACGCTGGGGGAAATCGGCCTGGATTATCACTGGATGATTGAGCCGAAGGAGGTTCAGAAGAAATGGTTTATCCGCCAGCTGCGCCTCGCGGCGGAACTGGATCTTCCCATCAATGTCCACAGCAGGGACGCGGCGCAGGATACCTTTGACATTATAAAGGAACACCACAGCGGGACGACAGGGGGGATCATTCACTGCTATTCCGGGAGCGCCGAAATGGCGCAGGAGTATACCCGCATGGGATATTATCTGGGGATCGGCGGTGTGGTAACATACAAGAATTCGAAGGTTCTGAAGCGGGTGGTCAGTGAGATTCCGCTGGAATATCTGGTAACGGAGACGGACAGCCCCTATCTGGCTCCTTCTCCGCACAGGGGAGAGAGAAACGATTCCCGCAATATCCGCTATGTGATTGAGAAGATCGCCGAACTGAAAGGACTGGATCCGGAAAACTGTGCGGAGATCCTGCGGAAGAACGCACGGGATGTGTACCGGATCGGGGAAGCATGAAAAAGGACGGCGGAGAAGACGCCGTCCCGGGTG
>DGHP01000146.1 GCA_002392705.1 Lachnospiraceae bacterium UBA3845
GAAATTGTACAGCGCCTGGGGCGGAAAGTAGCTTCCAGGATGGAGAAGGATCATGTGATGGCGAAGACCATCCAGGTTATTGTAAAGACGGACGATTTCAGGAGGCATTCAAGGCAGGCGACTATCGGGTCGGCGACCGCTGATCCCGCTGTTATCTGCAGGGAGGCGGAAGCGCTGATGGATCAGATGCTCTTCAGCGCGGACGGGATCTTTAAGTCCGGAAGAACCCTGCGGCTGATCGGAGTCGGCTGCTCCGGACTGACGGACGGGGCCTACCAGCAGATGGATCTTCTCTCCTGGATGAAGGAGGCTCCGGTGAGGGACGAAAAGCAGCGGAAGAAGAAAAAGCTGGAGGAGATGATGCGGCAGGCCAGTTCGCGCTTCGGCGCGGACGCCATCCGGCGGGGAACAGGCGGCAGCTTTGAAAGCGGAGCGGACAGTCAGAAGAGATGACTGCCCGCTTTTTTTCATGTCCGCCGCGGGATATTCTGAAACCGGTCCGGGATCAGATATCAGGAGGCTTCGGTTGTGCAAAAAAGAGGAGAACTTATATCTACGATATCGGAAAGAAGAATCGTCTGTTCTTCTATCGTAATGGTATGCGTAAGGACCGGATCGATCTGCCGCACCGGCCCGGTGACCGTCTCATAGCTCCCGCTCCGGTTATAGGACTCAATGCAGAAATCGGCACAGGGGCGAAAGAAAGTCACGGAGACCTGCGGCGGGGTTTTATCTTCCGGTCCTGCTTTCCGGATGAGGGTGTTCAGAACGGACAGTTTCCGCTCCAGGAGTTCCCGCTCGTCCGGAGAAAGATTCTTTCGCCCGGAATATAAAACGTTCCGGGCGGAAATACATTCATCAAAGCCGTCCAGGGCATCAAACGGGGCATAGATCTTCGCCCAGCGCTGCGGCGTCATGGGGGGATGCTTCCTCCAGAATGCATCGTACTTCTGATGGTGGGGCCTTCCGCGGAGAAATACGTCGCGGTATCTGAACCCTGCCGGCATAGGCATCTCGCCAACTGTCATCATCTTTCTCACCTCCCGCCGCACCCCGGCTGACTTCAGCTCCGTGGTTCTGATACAATATTATATCGAACACATGTTCGATGTCAAGAGAGATTCTTAAACAAAAAGAAGCTGAAAACTGCACATGGATGTTTCCAGAATGCATGCCTTTGTTGTATAATATTTTTAGCTTGCCAGAAGTATGACCCGCAAAAAATGTATAGACAATTCTGACAGCTTGACTTTTGGCGTATCAATCATAATATGATTACAGCGGCAGAGCTTTGTCCACACGCTTTCTCTGTTCCGGGTACCAGTCCGATGGCGAACCGGGATGCGCACATCGCCTGTTACGGCGAGATTGTCGGGGCATATATTGCCGAATAACGAAAGGCTGCGGTATTTTTCAGGAGGGACATGTATGAAAGAATCAAAAGTTTTTTTCAGAAGGCTTCTGCTGCTTTTCAGCTTATGCATGATACTGACCGCAGGGAATGCCTATGCGGCAAAACCGGGGCTTGTTCCTGTCGGCAAACTGGCAAATTATAATTATTTCCGCCGCTATATGTCTCAGTCGGAGCTTCAGCAGGCATACGACAGGGCGGAAAGTATCGTGGCACCCCTGGTCGGGATGAATAAAAAAGATCAGCTGAAAGGAATCGCGGTCGGCCTGAGGGCACTCGTCGACAACGGAAGCGTCGGCTATTCCATGAAGGCCAGCCATTATAATGATCCCTACGGCTATCTGGTGAAAGGCATGGCATCCTGCGCCGGATGCGCAAGGGCAACCGGCCTGTGCCTGAATATGCTCGGAATCCGGTATGAGCATGTGAATGAGAACAAGTATACTCACCAGTGGGCGCGGGTTAAGGTAGGGAAGAAATACTGGATCTGTGACGCGTACGGACTGTACTGCGGCCCGGAACCCGGGGTGAGAAAGCACCCGTATCTGTGAGAAAGCAGCATGCTGCTTTACCAGCTGCATTTTTAGCAGAGAAATGCTGAATAACCCTTTTTCAATTAACAAATCTTCAGCAGGCGGATACTGCGGCAAAACTGCAGATCCCGCGGCTTCCGTACCAGCCGGCAGCGGATTCCGCCTGTGGAGGATCATACAGGAGAGGAGCAAAGAGAATATGTTTATCAGAAGAAAAATCAGGGAAATAAAGAATGCCGTCAACACCTTGCTTGCTCTGGCAGGTTTTCTGACAATCTGTTTTCTGATCATTCACAGAAGAGTGATCGCAGCCAAAATTCAGGGAAAGCCGCTTCCGGAGGCTCCGAAATGGCACAGGAAGCTGTTCTGCCACAAAAAAGCCTGAACTGTTCCGTCAGCGGCTGAAAGAAAAGTATGAAAACAAAGACCAGCCGGCAGAGCGGATCTGATTTGCCGGCTGGTTTTTAACAATACAGAGGCGGTCAGTCTTCCTGCCCGGAATCCTCCCTGGACTGCAGGGCGATCTGAGCCAGTTCTTCGTCGGTCAGCTCCTCTTCCCGGGACAGATAACTGTCGATCAGGGATTCTGCCTTTTCCGCGTCCTTCCGGTTTACATAGATATCCATCCCGAAAGGACTGCCCAGACCGATGATCCTCAGATATGCGCCGGAATCCTCCCGGTCTCTGTAGTAGGCGGGGATTCCGCTGTTAATCAGCAGGCCGGTGATCAGGTCCGCCTCATATACATCGCTCACGGAATGGACTGCGACGATGTCCGGGTCCTGTATGGTACCTTTGCGAAACATAAGAATTCTCCTTTGAATTTTAAGAAAGGTCCGGTGTTTTTGCCGTGCGTGGAAACAATATGCTTCCTTTGTGTCTGATTATAGCATGACGGAAGAAACTGCGCGACAGAGATTTACGGACACAGACAGGAGACAGAATGAAACGTATTAAAAACTTTGTAATAGGCGGTATTGAGAATAAAGTATTTAACCTGATTCTGATGACAGTGATTCTTCTTACTGCCGCATATCTGGCTGTTTCTGCCTATCACGGTAAAATGCTGAAAGATCTTGCCGCCGATTCCGCGGAGCGTCAGCAGACCGCTATTGAAGAGACGATCAGCTCCGTCATGGATTCCGTGGTGGATTCGTCCATGTACCGGTCCACGGGGCTGGAAGCCTATATCGTGAATGAGATGTTCTACGGGCTGGAAACCCGGGTAAGAATGCTGGGTGAATATGCGGAAAAACTGTTTTCCGGGCCGGACAGTTATCCGAGGATGTCATATTCCACACCGGATGCCGGCAAAAACGGTGAGGTGCTTCCCCAGACAATCTTCGCGGACGGCGTGGATGACAGTTCGCCGGAGCTGAAAGACCGGATCGGACTTGCCGCCAATCTGTCAGATATGATGGTCTCCCTGTTCGGTGTCTCTGCGGAAACCAATTCCTGTTTCATTGCTCTGCCGGAGGGCGTATTCCTGGTCACGGATGACCGCACTGCCGCAAAGTACAGCGAAGACGGCAGCCCCGTCAGCTATGATCCCCGTACCCGTCCCTGGTATCAGAAGGCTGTGGAAGAGGGACAGCTGATTTTTACGGACGTGGAGACGGACGCCTTTACCGGCGATGTCGGTATTGTGTGCGCCATGCCCGTTTATGTGGATGGTCATCTGGAGGCGGTTGTGGGATCGGACCTGTTCCTTACCTCCATGCAGGAGTATGTGCAGACATCCGAAGAAAACGGCGGCTTTATGCTGATCGTTAACGATAAAGGACACGTTGTCTTTTCCCCGAAGACGGACGGCGTCTTTATGGTACGGCCTTCTTCGGAGGCGGTAGATCTGCGGCAGTCGGAAAATACGGAACTTGCCGCAGCGATCGATGCATCTATGAAAGAATTGACACAGCCCAGAACGATTGCTCTGGATGACGGCGGATATTATATCTGCGGGGCACCGGTTGAGACGGTCGGATGGGCTCTGATTTCCCTGTTCAGCCAGGAATCTGCCGGAATTCCGGCGGAGATGCTCAAAGAAAACTACGGGCAGATCCAGGCGGAATCCACGGGGACTTATCTGAAGAATACGTCACATTCCAGAAATACAGGTCTTTTCCTGCTCATTCTGGTGACGCTCATCACTCTTGCGGGAGCTCTGTTTCTTGGGAAAAAAATCGTTACCCCGCTGAATACGATAACAAAGCGGATCTCAGGACTGAACGAAAAAAACCTGGAATTTAAGATGGAGGACGCGTACCGCACCGGGGATGAGATCGAGGTGCTGGCGGAATCATTTGCGTCGCTGTCCCACAAGACCGTAGAATATGTAGACCGTGTAAAGAAAGTGACGGCGGAGAAGGAACGCATCAGCGCGGAGCTGTCCATGGCGACCAATATCCAGGCAGCGATGCTGCCGCATATCTTCCCCGCATTTCCGGACCGTCCCGATTTTGATATCTATGCCAGCATGAAGCCGGCAAAGGAAGTCGGCGGGGACTTCTACGACTATTTCCTGATTGACCAGGATCATCTCTGTATGGTAATGGCGGATGTCTCGGGCAAGGGCGTTCCGGCTGCCCTGTTTATGATGGCCTCCAAGATTATTCTTCAGAGCTGCGCGATGCTCGGACAGTCTGTAGTTGATATTATGACGAAGACCAACGAGGCGATCTGTTCCAACAACGAAGCGGAGATGTTTGTCACGGTCTGGCTGGGGATTCTGGAGCTGTCCACAGGCAGGCTGACTGCCGCCAACGCGGGACATGAATATCCGGTGCTGAAGCAGGAAAACGGCGTATTTGAGGTATTCCGGGACCAGCATAGTTTTGTCATCGGCGGAATGGAAGACTCGAAGTATAAGCAGTATGAGCTGCAGCTGAAACCGGGTGACAAGGTATTTGTCTACACGGACGGCGTTCCGGAGGCCACCAACAGCGAGGATGAAATGTTCGGTACGCAGCGTATGCTTGCCGCGGTAAATGAGAAACTGGACGCGGATCCGCAGACGATTCTGGAAAATGTGAGCCGGGCTGTTTCCGCTTTCGTTGGCAGCGCTCCCCAGTTTGACGATCTGACTATGATGTGCGTGGAGTACAGGGGAATGAAAGGGAAAAAGACATCCTGAAGCAGACGGTGAGAGAGCAGAAAGGAGCAGTGAAATGGATTACATGCGCCGGGTTACGATGGATCCCTCCGGTTTTGTGGTGCTGGCGGACTTTGTCCCCCATATTATCCAGGAAATCCGCTATTATTCCGACTACAATTTTATCGGTGAGAGAATCAGCGGATATGAAGAACCCTGTGCGCTTCTGACCATAGAAGCGGCCCGGGCCCTGAAAAAGGTCAGCAGTGAGCTTTTTGTCAAAGGATACTGGCTCAAGGTATTTGACGCATACCGCCCCGCAGGGGCTGTGGAGCAGTTCGTTCTCTGGGGCATCGAGGATCAGGATATCCGGATGAAACCTTATTTTTATCCGGATCTGGAAAAGCAGGAGCTTTTTATCAAAGGCTACATCGCAAAAAAGTCCAGCCACAGCCGGGGAAGCGCGATCGACCTGACGCTTCTCGATATGAAAACCGGCAGGGAAGTGGATATGGGAGGTCCTTTCGATCTGTTCAGCGAAGTATCGCACCCGGATTTCAGGGGCATTACCAATGAACAGTATGAAAACCGGATGCTTCTGAGAAACGCCATGGTTAGGAACGGATTTCAGCCGATCGACTGTGAATGGTGGCATTTTTCCCTGAAAGACGAGCCCTACCCGGACATTTATTTTGAGTTCCCGGTATCTGCCCGGTATCTGAGGAGATAGCCCGCGGAGAGCAGCAGCCAGACCGCATAGACCGGAGAGGAAGTCTTATGAATAAGTACGGTAAATATCTGTTTTCTCTGGCCGCGGTGTTTCTGCTGACGGTTCTGGCCGGACTGGGCGCTCTCCGGCGCGTGGACAAGTGGGCGCAGGACTGGTTTTTCCAGAAGCCCGGCGTGTCTTCCGGGAATATCATTATAATCGGAATTGATGAGGACGCGCTGGCGGAACTGGGGCCATACCATACATGGAGCAGGGAGGTTATCGCTTCCGTCCTGGAAAAGCTGGCTGAGGATCCGGAAAAAAAGCCCGCCGTCACGGCATTGGATATTCTGTACGCGGGAAAGAGCAGCGCGTCTGCTGACAGCAGGCTTGCAGCTGCAGCCGGGGCACTGGGAAATGTGGTGACGGCTTCCATGGCCGAATTCGGTGAAAGCATCAGCTGGGAAAACGGGCATGCCGTATCGCTTTACGGGGATGCCGTAGTGTGCTATGAGCAGCCTTATGAGGAACTGCGCCAGCGGACAACGCAGGGCCATATCAATATTATGCCGGACAAAGACGGGATTATCCGCCATGCTCTTCTGTATGTGGAGCCCGAGGGGGAAACGGGTGAAAGCGTCTGTTCCATGGCGGCTGAGACGGCCCGCATTTACCTTGAACAGAAAGGAGAGGAGCTGGTGCTGCCTCCGGTTAACCGGACCGGTCATTTTTATATTCCTTATTCCGCCCTTCCCGGAAGCTATTATGACGGCGTTTCCGTCGCCATGGTTCTCAGCGGAAAGGTGCCTCCGGATTACTGGGCCGGGAAGATTGTACTGATCGGACCTTATGCGGCGGCTCTCCAGGATGCTTACTTCACGTCCGTTGACAAGAGTCAGCCGATGTACGGGGTGGAGATTCAGGCCAACCTGATTCAGAGTTTTCTGGAAGGGAACTTCCGGACGGAACTTCCGGATTTGCCTCAGCTGATCCTGCTGTTCCTGCTGTGCGCGGCAGCGGTGATTTATTTCCTGAGAGCAAGGGTGGTCCGGGGCGCCGCCGCCTGCGCGGGCCTGATCGCGCTGTACCTCTTCATAGCGTATATTCTGTATAAGTCAGGATTGATTATTCACCTTCTCTGGCTGCCCTGCTGTCTCCTGCTTCTTTATCTTCTGGCCATGGTGTTTCACTACATACGCGCAGCGGAAGAAAGACAGCAGCTGGCTCTGGAAAAGGAGCGGATCAGTACGGAACTGGCTCTGGCTTCCCGAATCCAGAAAGGCGCGCTTGTAAAAGATTTTCCCCCGTTTCCGGAACGGAAGGAATTTGAACTGTATGCATCCATGAATCCAGCAAAAGAAGTCGGCGGCGATTTTTATGATTTCTTTCTGATCGATGATGATCACCTGGGACTGGTAATTGCGGACGTGTCCGGGAAGGGTTCTCCGGCGGCTCTGTTTATGATGGTCTCCATGGCCCTGGTCCGCCACGCGGCCATGAGCGGGGGAAATGAATTCAGTCCGGCAAAGGCGCTGCAGGACGTGAACAGGCAGGTCTGTTCCCGCAATCCGGAAGAAATGTTCGTGACGGTCTGGCTTGGAATTCTGGAGATCTCCACGGGAAAACTGACAGCGGCGAACGCCGGCCACGAATACCCGGTTCTGAAGAGAGCGGACGGAAGCTTTGAACTGATTAAAGACAAACATGGACTTGTAATCGGCGCCATGGAAATGGCAGTCTACCGGCAGTACGATCTGCAGCTGGAACCCGGAGCAAAACTCTTCGTCTATACGGACGGGGTGGCTGAGGCTCTGAATGAGCAGGATGAGCTCTTCGGGACAGCACGGATGGTCGCTGCGCTTCGCGGCTGTGAGGACGGTTCCCCTGAAAAGATTCTGGAGACGGTCGGACAGGCGGTTAAGGCATTTGCCGGAAGCGCGCCGCAGGCGGACGATCTTACCATGCTCTGCCTGCAGTACAACGGCAGCGTATCATAACAGGATGCATTGATTCAGTTGGCGTGAATTGATTTTCCGCTGGATGGCCTTATCTCCGTATAATGTTTTTACACAGCTGCGGCCTGCAGATTCCTTTCATGAGAATCTGCAGGCCGTTTTTGATATATCCGGTTTTTATTCTGTCCGGTTTTTATTCCGGCCCGCACAGGCTGACCGGTATAATCTCCTGCTGAAGAGGGCAGCCGGGTTCTTCGATCCGTCTCAGAAGAAGACTGACAGCTGATTTCGCGAGACTTTTTCCCGGAACACAGGAGATGGTCCGAAGTTTCGGAAGATAGGAGATCGTACGGTGAATATTGTCAAAACCAATAATTTCGATATCGTCCGGGACTTTTTTACCGGCGGCAGCGAGCTTGTTGATCAGATAATAAGCCAGCTCATCGTTGAAGGAGAAAACCGCGGTAAAGTCGAGCGGTTCCAGAAGACTGGCGTCATCGCTGTCGTTGACGGTCGGATAAAAGCGGTCATGGGGCAGTTCCCGGATCTGTTCAGGGGAAATCCCTCCTTCCCGCAGAGCGTCCCGGAAACCGTTCCGCCGGTAGACATGTGAAGAGTTCACCAGCGGACCGCCAAGATAAAGGAAACGCCGATGCCCGCGGCTTACCAGATATCTGCCGGCCTGGTAAGCTCCGCTGTAGTCATCGGGCCGGGTCAGATCCATCTTAAGACCGGAGATTTCACGGTCAATCAGGACGATCGGAACCTTTGTCTGCAGAATCCGGTCTGCATTGTGGACGCCGCTGCTTATCGGAAACAGGAAAATACCGTCTACGGAATGAGAGATGGCAAGCTCCAGCATCTGCGCCTCCTGCTTCGCATCATTATGCGTACAGAGGATCATGACAACATATCCCTCTTCACGCAGCAGCTGGTCCAGTTCATTGATCAGTGAGGAGTAGTGGGGATTCTGAATCTCTTCCACGACTACGGCGATGACATGGCTTTTACCGGACCGCAGGCCGGAGGCAAGATTATTGCGGATATATCCAAGCTCCTCAGCCGCTTTTGATATCTTCGTCCGCGTGTCCTCCGGAAGCTTCGTATCCCCCCTGAGCACGCGCGATACAGTATTGACGGAGAAGCCGCATTGTTCTGCCACATCTCTGAGCGTAATGCGTCCTGTTTTGTCTGCCATGGTATTTACCCCGTATCTCTCAGAAATGCTCATCACGCCGCAAACCCTGATGCGGACCGCATCCTTCTGCCTGGCGTCTAACATAAATATCCCGGCGCAGCTGTCTCACCGAAGAATACCGTGAACGCACCGATGAAGTCCGGCAGCTTAAGCGGAAGTGTGCTTAAAGCACACTTTTTTCAATTATAGCATTCATCAAATACATGGACAAGAAGAAAGAAAGAACAAAAGAAATGAAAAATATGCACAAATAATCTTCGATAAATTTGTAAAAAATAGTAAAAACGAAATCAGAGTACAAAAAAACAGAGTCGATGCATTGACAAATTCATGGAATAACGTTAATCTATATCTATCATAGGTATGTTGCAGTAATTGCGCTGCAGCGACCGGTGTAACAGTTGTGAAAGGAGAACAAGGTATGAAAAAAAGACTGCTTGCAACTCTTCTTACCGCAAGTCTGGCTGCCGCGGCAATCTGCGCAGTTCCGGCCATGGCTTCCGATGACGGCTCCACACAGGGCACCAACACCTTTGTGGACGGCGGAACAGACCTGAACTTCTGGACTTTCCAGGAACTTCATGTAGCATTCTGGACCACCATGGCGGATGTCTGGAATGAGCAGAATCCGGACCGCCCGATTAACCTGACCGTTACCAACGGCGAGTCCCATTCCCTTCATACCAAGCTGCTCACCGCCTGCGAGGCCGGTGAGGGCACCCCGGATATCGCTGATATCGAGATCGGCTACTATGGCTCCTTCGTCAACAAGGGCTATCTGATTCCGATCAATGATGCGGTAGAACCGTATGAGGACGATGTTGTCATGTCCCGTGTCACCATGTACGGCGATCCGGAAGGAAACTACTATGGCGTTGACTTCCACCTCGGCGCATCTGTAGCATATTACAACATGGACATCATGAATGCAGCGGAAGTTGACCCGGCTGACATCGTCACCTGGGATGATTTCATCGAAGCAGGAAAGAAAGTCCTGGAAGCAACCGGCAAGCCGATGTGCGCTGTCGAGACAGCGGACCTTTTCCTTCCGCAGCTCATGATGCTTGAGCTTGGCGCTCAGTATGTGGACGCGGACGGCAATCCGAACCTTGTAACAGACGAACACATCCAGGTCATCGACAAGATCCGTGAGATGATCGATCTGGGCATCTGCATCGTGGCTCCGGGCGGCGGATTCCATACCGAAGAGTGGTACGGATTCCTTGATCAGGGCGGCGTTGCATGCGTCCTTATGCCGCTGTGGTACATGGGAAGATTTACCGACTATATGCCGGATCTGGATCAGAAGATGGCGATCTATCAGATCCCGGTATGGAACGAAGGCGACGTGCGTGAAGTCCTTCAGGGCGGCACCGGCACATCCGTTATCAAGGGAACCGAGAACGAGCAGCTGGCGAAGGATTTCCTGGCATTCGCGAAGCTTTCCAAGGAAGGCTGCACCTATGAGTGGAATGAACTCGGATTTGACCCGATCCGTACAGAACTCTGGGATGATCCGGAAATCACCGAGAACAAGGACAACAAGTTCCTGGCTTACTTCCTGACCAATCCATTTGACATCCTGAAAGCAAACGGAACCGAGCTGACCGCACCGGATATCTCCGGTCTGTATTCCACAACCTACAGCACGCTGGTTTCCACCACCTATGCGAACGCATTTGAGATTTCGATTGATACCGATGCTGCTGAACTTCTTCAGCAGGAGCAGGACAGCATTATTTTCTGATAGCGCCTGCTGCGTTTTCGGAAAATAAAAAAGTTGAATAACTGATCTGGGAGATGCGGTGCGGGAGTACGATTCCGCACCGCATTCCTGTGAACGGAGGCATTATGGAGAGCAAGAAGAAAAAAAGGCTATCGTCCAGATTCCTTTATTCTCAGAAAATAGCACCGTATGTTTTTATTGCTCCTTTTCTTATTACGTTCGTGGTGTTCTTCGCCTACTCGATCGTGAACATGGTCATCATGAGTTTCCAGAATGTCGCGGGAGCAAATTCCACCTTCATCGGACTGCAGAATTATCAGAAGATCCTGCCGAACGCGGTATTCCAGAAAGCGCTGAAGAACAGCATTTTCTATACGATCGTATCCTGCGCGCTGATGATTCCGATTCCGCTTCTGATGGCTGCCATGCTGAACAGCCGCCATATGAAGGGCAAGGCTTTCTTCCGGAGCATCCTGTTTATCCCCGCGCTGACTTCCGTAGTTGTCTCCGGTGTCATGTTCCGCCTGATGTTCGGAGAACTGGAAGGATCCTTTATGAATAAGCTGATCGGCCTGTTCGGAGCCGGTCCGCTGATCTGGCTGCGGACGCCGGTTACGGTCTGGATTATTCTGTTTTTCCTCTGCATGTGGAGGTGGACGGGCGTAAACATGATGTACTACCTGTCCGGCCTGCAGCAGATCGACAGCGCCCTGTATGAATCCGCGGCGATTGACGGGGCAGGAACGCTGGATACCTTCCGCTATATTACGATTCCGCTGCTGAAGCCGACCACCATCTATGTTCTGACTATATCCATATTCGGCGGCATGGCCATGTTCTCGGAGTCCTACATGATCTTTAACGGCAATAAGTCTCCGAACAATGTGGGCACGACGCTTGTCGGAATGCTATACAGGATGGGCTTTGAGCAGGGCAATCTGGGCATCGCCAGCGCGATCGGTGTGGTCTTCCTCCTTATTGTCCTTGTCGTCAACGTCATTCAGCTGTTCATCAACGGCACATTCGGCAGAAAGGAGGATTAAGCGGTGAGAAAATCAATACCCAAGACGACTTTGCTTATTCTCTTTTTTATCGGCGCTGCCGTGATTACCCTGCTGCCTCTGGCTCTGCTTTTTGTCGCGTCCCTGCGGCCCGGGCAGGAGCTGATGAGAAACGGGCTGAATTTCAGTATCGATTGGAAAAACGCGAATCTGGATGAGTACCGCTATCTCTTCAGCGGCAACAACGCCTATTTTACCTGGTATATCAACAGCCTGATCGTCACGGTGGTCCAGGTGGCGCTTGCCCTGATCCTGAGTTCCTGGGTCGGTTACGGATTTGCCATGTATGAGTTCAAGGGAAAGAACCTTTCCTTCATGCTGGTGCTGCTGGTCATGATGGTTCCGACCGAGGTCATCATTCTTCCCCTGTACCGGCTGATTATCAGGCTGGGACTGATCAATACGAAAGCGGGTATTATTGTACCCTATGTGGTCATTCCCATGCTGATCTTTTTCTTCCGGCAGTATCTGTCCGGCATCCCGAAGGACTTCGTGGACGCGGGGCGTGTGGACGGATGCTCTGAATACGGGATCTATACGAGGATCATGCTTCCCCTGATGAAACCGGCTTTTGCGGCCATGGGAATCTATGAAGGCATGGCAAGCTGGAATAATTTCTTCTGGCCCATGATTGTCATCAACCAGAACAGCAAGATAACGCTGCCGGTCGGTCTGCAGAGCCTTCTGTCCCCTTACGGCAACAACTACGACATCCTGATCGCCGGTTCCTGTTTTGCGATTATCCCGATCCTGCTTCTGTTTGTCATGTTCCAGCGTTACTTTATCGAAGGCATGACAGCCGGAGGCGTGAAAGGCTGAGGAGGGTCCGGATCGATGAAAGTATATGTCAATGCGGAGAAAACGCCTTCTGCGCGTGATCCGATGATCTACGGTCACTTTATCGAGCATTTTCACAGGCAGATCTACGGGGGCGTATATGACCCCGGAAATCCGCTTTCCGATGAGGCGGGACTCAGGCAGGACGTTCTGCAGGCCATGCGGGATATCCGGGTACCGGTCCTGCGCTGGCCGGGCGGCTGCTTTGTCTCTGCCTATCACTGGAAAAACGGCGTAGGAAAAGAACGGATTCCCCATTACGACAAGGCCTGGCGCGTGGAGGATCCCAACAGCTTCGGCACGGATGAGTATCTGGATATGTGCCGGAAGATCGGCTGCGAGCCTTATATCTGCACAAATGCCGGCACCGGAACGGCGGAGGAGATGAGCGACTGGGTGGAGTACTGCAACCTGGACCATGAGGGGCAGTATGCCAGGATGCGGATTGCGAACGGCCATCCGGAGCCTTACGGCGTGAAATACTGGAGTATCGGGAACGAGAACTACGGATACTGGGAGATCGGCGCGAAATCCGCGCAGGAATGGGGGCGTCTGACGGCGGAGGCAGCAAAGATGATGCGAAGGACCGATCCTTCCGTCCAGCTGTCTGCGGCAGCCCTGACCGACCCGGAATGGAACATGAATCTTCTTAAGAACTGCGGCCGGTATCTGTCATGGATCTCGATTCATGATTACTGGGATCCCATCCATGAGACAAATGACGCGGCGGATTATGAGACCTGCATGGTCTATACGAAGGACATCGGGAAATCCGTACGGAAAGTCAGAGGGCTTCTGGAAGCGCTCGGACTGGAGAAACAGATCAGCATCGCTTATGACGAATGGAACCTGAGGCAGTGGTATCATCCGAATATCATGGAACTGTACCAGGGGCTGACGAAGGAAGAATACCTGAAGCCACGGGATGACAATGACATCAACAGCACTTATACGATGGCGGACGCGGTCTTTACCGCCTGCTTCCTGAATATGTGCAACCGGAACTGCAACATCGTGCGGATGGCCAATTTTTCCCCGATTGTCAATACGAGAGGATGTATCTTCACGTATCCGGAAGGGATCGTGCTGCGCAGCACTTACTATGTATTCTACCTGTATGTGAACTATCTCGGAGATCTGATCCCGGATTTCTGGACGAAGGAGGAGCCGTCGGCTCTTCTGCGCGGCCCGGACGGGAAAGAGGAAGAGATTGATCTTCTGGATGTTCTTGTCACCGCCTTCTCAGATGGACCGGGATATGCGGTTGCTGCGGTGAACAAGGACGCGGAAAAGGAGCAGCTGCTGGAACTTTCTTTTGATGCCTCCGGGCCGGTGCGCATGTATTCGCTCTGCGGAGATTCAAAGGATGCCTATAATGATGTCGGCCATACAGGCGTATCTGTAAAGGAAGAGAATCTCGGGCTGTTTTCCAGCGGCATGAGCGTGTCTCTGAAGCCGCATTCCATCAATGTAATTCAGATCCGGGAACGCTGAAGCTGAGTGCGGAGGTTCTCTTAAAGCAGCTGAAACAAGGCAAAGAGCAGGACAGAAAGGAACAGACATGAAAAAATTCGCGAAGATGGTTATTGATAAGGATTTCCGGATCTCCGGGATTGATAAGAGAATCTACGGTTCTTTTATCGAACATCTGGGCCGGGCGGTCTATACCGGAATCTACCAGCCGGGGCATCCCAGCGCGGACGAGAACGG
>DGHP01000138.1 GCA_002392705.1 Lachnospiraceae bacterium UBA3845
GCCATCTATCTGGACCGCAGCTATTCTGAGGACGAAACGGTAAGCTTCGAATTTTCCTTTGTTCAGGACAATATGTACCAGATCGACCGCTACGCGGAAGGGGAAACGGCCTATATCTATACGCCGGCCTGGTTCGATGGAATCGAAGTCAAAGACCTGACCATCCGCTGGAACGCGGACAAGGCAGGCGCCTGGCAGCCAGACTGCCTGCAGGAGGATGGCTATCTTGTGTTCTCCGCTTCCCTTTCTCCGGGAGAACGCTACACGATGACCGTCGCTTATCCCAACGACGCTTTTGGCTTTGCTGTTGACCGTCAGTCTGAGGACAGTGCCTCCCAAGGAGAAGATTCTACCTACAGTGAAGAGGATGACTGGCCATATATGATCATAGGCCTGCTCATGTTTCTTGTTTCTATCGCGATACCCGTGATCGCAATCATACGCTTTATTCTATGGATCGGGGAAGGCCTCGGCTTCGGCAGTTCCGCCGGCACACCGGCCCGGAAGAAGATCGTCCGTACCAAAATCGAGTATTATGAAAACTGCCCCAGCTGCGGCGCCGTCCGCGAGGAAGGCAAAGATACCTGCCCTTACTGCGGCCGCAGCATGATCAAAAGCAAAGAGATCGTAGAAGAGAAAGATCTGGTAAATCCGGAGAAATACACTACAAGCGGCACCTACCGCTACGGCAGTTCCCCCAATACCTATATCCTCGTGAATGTGCTCAGCACTCCGGCCAGCCATCCCTCCCGCCATTCGGGCGGATCCCGGGGGTCCAGATCCCATTCCTCCTGCGCGTCCTCCTGTGCCTCCAGCTGCGCCTGCGCCTCCTCCTGCGCCTGCGCCTGTGCCTGTGCCTCCTCCGGCCGGGCCGGCTGCTCCGTCAAGGAATTCTTCCTGGACCGTATCCATCAGGGCAGGGTCCGGATCGAAAGCAGGGAAGATCAGCAGAAAGAAAAACCCCGCCCGGAGGCGCGTGATTTTTGATGAAAAAACAGATATACAACCCCTGCCTTCCTTTGGATGAATATGTTCCGGACGCGGAACCCCATGTTTTTGACGGCAGAGTCTATGTATACGGTTCCCATGACCGGGAGGACGGAGAGACCTTCTGCATGCTGGAAATCGCGTTTTTTGCAGATTCAGCAGAACTAAAGGAGATGATTCCATGAGCAGACATAATACCGATTCTGAAACAATGATCATGAACAGAGACCAGGTCATCATCCGGACCAGCGTCATTGGAATCCTGGCCAACGTTTTTCTGGCGGCTTTCAAAGCGGCTGTCGGAATCGCGTCCCATTCCATCGCGGTCATTCTGGACGCGGTGAATAATCTTTCGGACGCCCTTTCGTCAATCATTACCATTGTAGGGACAAAGCTGGCCGGAAAGCAGCCGGACAAAAAGCACCCCTTCGGACATGGCAGGGTCGAGTATCTCAGCGCCATGATCGTATCCGGAATCGTCCTTTATGCCGGTCTTACCTCCGCTGTGGAATCCGTGAAAAAGATCATTCACCCGGAGAAACCGGATTACAGTATACTTTCTCTGGTGATCATCGCGGTGGCTGTGGCCGTCAAGATCATTCTCGGGCGTTATGTCAGGGCAAAGGGAGAGCAGGTAAATTCCGGCTCGCTTGTGGCGTCGGGATCCGACGCCATGTTTGACGCGATTCTTTCCGCGTCGGTACTGGCTTCCGCTATCATCTTCATGGTCACCGGCATTTCTCTGGAAGCCCTGGTAGGCGTGTTTATCTCCGTGATCATTATTAAATCCGGTATTGAAATGATGATGGAAACGCTGAATGAGATCCTGGGCGCGCGGGCGGACAAGGAAACCACCGACCAGATCAAACAGCTGCTGACAGAGGATCCGGAAGTACATGGCGCCTATGACCTGATTCTGCATAACTACGGCCCTGATAAGAATCTGGCATCCGTACATCTGGAGCTGCCGGACACCATGACGGTCAGGGAAGTCGACCGCCTGTCCAGAAAGCTGGAAAAAAGAGTATATAAGGAGACCGGCGTTATTCTGACCGGCGTGGGCGTGTACTCCTATAATACAGAAAATGATGAGGCTGCCGTGATCCAGAATCACATACAGGAGATCGTACTGGCCCATGACTGGGCGGTGCAGATGCACGGCTTTTATGTAGATGTGGAAACGAAGGAACTGACTTTTGATGTGGTCCTGAGTTTTGAGATTTCACAGCAGGAGGCTCTGGCGGTCCTGTATGAAGAGACCCGCAGGGCTTATCCCGAATATAAGATTATGATCGCGCCGGATGTTGACATCTCGGTTACGGAATGACCATGCAGATACCTGTTCGGAACGGCATACTGCGGACAGTGGGAACATGCGGCGGTCACAATGAAAATGGAAATACAGACAGTTCAAAACTGTCTGTATTTCCATATTTCCTTTTTGCGGTTACTCTTCACCAAGTTTTGTCTTTACCGCGTCCTCTTTATAGATCGTCTCAAATTCATCGCGCATGGAAATGGTTTCGAAGCCGGATTTACGGCATTCTTCCGCGAATTTAGCCGCCGTTTCCAGGTCACCGTAATCACGGTCGGTATCATCGCAGAGCAGCATATACGCTTTTCCGCCGTTCTGCAGAGCGTATTCAGCCATGGAAGCATCGCCGGAACTGTTTCCGAACACAAGTATCGGCGAAACGCCAATCTCATCGATGATGGAAATGACCTTGTTCATTTTCTGATTCTTCTGGAGAAGATTGCCTTCCAACAGTACTTTATCATCCGGTCCATAGGAATACTTGCGGCCCTCTGTATCGCCCTGGCCGGACGCGGCAAGTGAAAACGTGCTTCCCACCACATGGTAGGGCGGGATCCATTCGCCAAGAGCATCTTCTATAAGTTCACGCTCCAGTGAACGCTCCGTCCCCGTGCAGATGAATATGGTAAACCCGTGCTC
>DGHP01000149.1 GCA_002392705.1 Lachnospiraceae bacterium UBA3845
GCATTGAACAGGTTGAGAGCATCACCGGTCTTTCGCCCTATTTCTTCACTCCGGACAAACTGGAGTACAAGAAGGACGCGGATCTTCTCAAGGGCGGACTTGTCTATGCGGACGCGATTACCACCGTCAGCCCGACCTACGCCGAGGAGATCAAGACCGAGTACTACGGCGAAGGCCTGGAAGGTCTGATGCGGGCAAGGTCCGGCGATCTGCGCGGGATTATCAACGGTATCGACTATGATACCTTCAATCCCGAGACGGATGACAAGATTCCGGTTCAGTACAATGCGCGAACCTTCCGCGTGGAGAAGTCAAAGAACAAGACTGCACTTCAGCAGGAGCTCGGACTGGAAGTGAACGATAAGGTCATGATGATCGGTATCGTATCCAGGCTTACTGACCAGAAGGGCTTTGACCTGATCGCCTACGTGATGGATGAACTCTGCCAGGATGCGGTACAGCTGGTAGTCCTCGGAACCGGAACCGAACAGTATGAGAATATGTTCCGTCATTTCGCATGGAAGTATCCGGGAAAAGTATCCGCCAATATCTATTATTCGGATCCTCTTTCCCATAAGATCTATGCGGCATCCGATGCCTTCCTGATGCCGTCCCAGTTTGAGCCATGCGGCCTGTCCCAGCTGATGAGCCTGCGTTACGGAACCCTGCCGATTGTCCGCGAGACAGGAGGCCTGAAGGATACGGTAGAACCGTATAACGAGTTCGAGAAGACCGGAACAGGCTTCTCCTTCAGTAATTACAATGCCCATGAGATGCTCGGCACCATCCGCTATGCGGAGAAGATTTTCTATGACCGCAAGAGAGAGTGGAACAAGATGGTGGACAGAGCCATGGCGGCGGATTTCTCCTGGCATCACAGTGCTGAGAAGTATCAGGAGATGTATGACTGGCTGATCGGATAAAAGTCTGATCCGGACACATCGACAGTGAGTTTAAGCTTTAAATCATTCTGAAAGACTGAAAAGGACCGTACTGCACCGGCAGGCGGTCCTTTCTTTCGTTTTTCTTAATAGTTCTGACAGGTTTGCTTCATGTACTTTCACTGCCGCAGTGATAAGATTTAGAAGGTTTTAAAATCTGCTGAAAAGGGGATGTGACATGAAAAAAGGCTTCAGATGGATTCCCGTTTATATAATAATGGCTCTGGCGGTCTGTTTTTCCGTATCCGCCGCAGCAGAATTCTCCGGGGAAGAGGAGGAAGTCAGGGATACAGTGGTCAGCCTCTGTACCGGGATACAGAACTATGACGCCCACGCGGTCAGCAGCTGCCTGAAGAACGTTTCAAGCCTTACCTATGTGAGTGAGGAGAATGCTCCCTACGTCAACCGTTTTATCAGGGAGAACAATCAGCAGCTGTTTCGCTATGAGATTATGAATCTGTCGGTGGACGGAGAGAAAGCCACGGTGATGGTTAAGATGCAGTATCCGAACGCCTCCGATATTTTTCAGAAAGCGATGGACCAGCTTTTTCTCTATTCCATGACAAAGCCGGATGTAAAGACAGAGAAGGCCGTCCGCAAGTTCGGCAAGTTTATCAGGACATATGCTGAGCTGGTGAATATACCGGTCCGGACAGAGATGGTCAGCCTCTCCCTGACAAAGAAAGACGGGACATGGAAGATCGGCAGAATGAGCAGGAAGCTGAATATGATTCTGAATGACGGCTATCCAAAAGCGATACAGAATTTTGAAAAGTCCTATGAAAAGGAATAAATACGTCGTTGAGGGTCCGGCGGCATCCTTCCGCTGAACCTCTGCAGATATATCCTTCGCTGTCAGATTCGAGGAATATCAGAAAAGGCCATGTGCGGCAGAGTGATCTGTCACACATGGCCTTTTCAGTATGTCTGCTGAAAACTCAGCTGTTTTTTCAGCCGGAAAAAGCAGAAGAACCTTCTTATTCTTTCAGACCTGCCGCAATCAGGTCATTGTAGGAACTCTTGATAGAGTGATAGAGCTCAAGACCGCTTTTCTGACCGAGCTTTTTCGCGAAGTAGTTGTAGAACTGCTGCTTCGTTGCGGAATTTCTGACGGAAGCAAGCACCAGCTCCGCCTGATCCTGGGTCAGGGCAACGTCACTCTTTTTCCGGACAATCTCAGTTACAGCTGCAACAGGGCTCTTATCGGTTTTCTGGTTCTGCCGGCTCTGGCTGCTGATCTGCTTCTGGGACTTCTGATTCTGGCGCCCCTGTGCATTGTCCTGCCTGTCGGCTTTCTGATTCTGGCGTCCCTGTGCATTGTCCTGTCTGTCGGTTTTCTGGTTCTGCCGTCCCTGGCCGCTGTTCTTCCTGTCAGACTTCTGGTTCTGCCGGTTCTGGGTATTGCTCTGTCTCTGATTCTGCTGACTCTGGTTCTGCTGGCTCTGACTGCTGTCAGCTGTCTGCTCCCGTTTCTGACGGCCTCGCCTTGAGCGCCTGCCGGATCTTCCTTCATTATTTCCGGAATCGGAAGAGGGAGGAAGAAGCATGCTGTCTTCCGAAAGGGCATCAGCCCCGTCATCCGTCAGATTCCCGGTGATTACAGGCAGCGGCATGGCAGAAAAGAAATCATCCGTATCCTCTGCAGCAGAATCTTCCTCCATCTGAAGGATCCGGCGGGCAGTTTCCGCTTCGGAGCTATCTGCCTGATCTGCGAAAGGATCCCCGTCCGGAGCATCTGTATAAAGAACAGATCCTGACAGGCTGTCCGGATTCTTCTTCAAAGTGAAGGAAGCAGAAGCCGGACTTTCCTCAGCCGGAATATACGGAGCAGTTTCTTCAACAGCTGCCAGGAAGGTATCCACCTGATACATGGTGGAAGCTGGGCTTTCCTCAGCGGAAACATAAGCTGCATCCTCTTCAGCAGAAGTGGAAACTGTGTTTTCCTCAGCAGATGCAGATACTGTGTTTTCCTCATCAGGTGCAGATACTGTGTTTTCCTCAGCAGGTGCAGATACTGTGTTTTCCTCAGCAGGTGCAGATACTGTGTTTTCTTCAGCTGAAGCGAAAGCTGTGTTTTCTTCAGCATAAGCGGAAATGCTTTTTTCATCACAAGAAATATCAGCTGCTTCTTCTCCTGAAGAAGTCACAACCGCTGTTTCTTCTGCCGGACTGAAAAGCGCTTCTTCAGCAGAAGAGAACAGTTCATTCCCATCCTCCTGCTGCCGGTAGGCGGACGCAAGGGCCGCTACGGAAGGCGGAAGGGGTTCAGTTGAATAGACGTTCATATCCGGACGAAGGCCATTCGGAGCGGCATATTCAGACTGCCCCGGATTCTGGTAAGAGCGGCCCGCATTATCTGCGTAGGGGCTGTCCTGGCCTCTGCGGCGGGATCGTCTGCGGGACCTGCCGGCGTTCGGCGCCGCCAGCGACACATCGATGTTCTCACACCGCGCGATGGTATCGGCTCCGAGTTCCAGAGCGGTCTTGATGCAGCAGTCGTAGCCGCTGTCCCTGCTGATGATAAAGTAACGGTTTTCTTTTGTGTAGTGCAGAAAGAGCAGAGTGATCAGCTGGAAATCCAGCGCATTCGGGGTTCCGACGTGAACCGGGATGAAACGGATCGAGGCCTTCGACGCCATAAGGGCGGTGAGGATATCGATCTTGACGTGGTCTGCCTTTTTGCTGTAGAGAATGTTCACTTCGTCGTTTTCCGTCAGGTTCTCAACGCCCTTGAGGCCCTGGCTGTTCACATTCTCATAGTCAACATAGTAAATAGTCATTTGTTTGCCTTTTTCCTTTCCGGATCAGCTCATAACCGAGCGATGACTGAAACATCCGAAGGAATTCCGGCAAGACATATCATACTGCTGTGATTCAGTTGGCGGATTCTGATCAGTACCCGCTTTGAAAACCGGGAATGATAAGAATCCGTAATTGCAGCTCTGCCTTACAGATAATGGGCTCTGAGCCATTCATCCGAGCAGGGAGAGAGATATTTCGGAGCAATGTCAAACATGGTTTTTGCGCCGCTCTGGCCATCCAGGTTCATACGCCAGGCTGCACGGGCGACGGCTGCCAGGACAGATCCTGTGAATTCCGGGTTGGAATCCAGTTTCAGGCTGAACTCAATCACATGCTTTTGATCGCCGGTCTGGCCGGAATAGATGACAGAACCGCCGTGGGGAAGTCCCCTGTGATCCCGGAGGAGTTCTTCCTCCGATATAAAATGTACGGTTGTGTCATAATCGGAGAAGTAATTGGGCATCTCCTTGATCTCTTTTTCAATGCGGGCTGTGTCAGCGCCGTCCTCGGCAACGACCCAGCACTCACGGGTATGCTTTTCGCGCGCGCTCAGCTGCGGGTTCAGTCCGTCGCGGACGGCCTGCAGAGCTGCGTCAACGGGAACCGTATACTGACGCGCGTCCTTCACCCCGTCTATACGGCGGATTGCGTCTGAATGTCCCTGTGATACCCCGCGTCCCCAGAATGTGTAATCGTGTCCGTCCGGGAGAACAGAATGGGCGTAAAGTCTGCTCAGTGAAAACATGCCCGGATCCCATCCGCAGGAAATGATGCCGACCTTGCCCGCTGAAAGGGCGGCCTGGTTGACATGGCAGAAATGAGCCGGGATATTGGCATGGGTGTCGAAGCTGTCTACTACGTTATACAGAGCCGCGTACTTCGGCGTCATCCCGGGAAGATCCGTAGCGCTTCCGCCGCAGATAACCAGAACGTCAATCTCGTCTGTCATCTTCTCAAGATCGTCCGTATGACGGACTTCAACGCCTTCAGTTGCGATCTGGACAGTCTTCGGGTCACGTCTTGTAAAGACAGCGGCAAGTTCCTGGTCGGGATTCAGATTCACTGCTTTCTCGACCCCTTTGCCAAGGTTGCCGTAACCAAGGATGCCAATTCGAATACTCATGTTCCTTTTTCCTCCTGCTCATGCACGAAAACAATTCTGATAAAGAAGCGCAGGCAAAGGAGCCGGCGCCCGGCAGGATGCTGCCGGAACAGAACCTGATTTCAGACAGGCCGTGATCCGCTGCATCCAGATCAGGAAATACGGAAATTACTTCTTTACAAATATATCGGGTTCAAAGCCATATGACAAGTTTTTTTTCTCCGGCTCTTTCCTATATAAATGAACCGCGCCCCTGCAGAAGAGGGCAGGGGCGCTGATTTCAGAGTGTATTTCCGGAAAACTGCCGGGTATACAGCCGGTAGTAATATCCTTTCTTTTCCATGAGCTCCCTGTGGGAACCCTGTTCGATGATTTTTCCGTCCTGTACGGCAAGGATCAGGTCCGCTTCACGGATGGTGGAAAGGCGGTGGGCGATCAGGAAGGAGGTTTTCCCTTTCATGATGCCGGAGATGGCCTTCTGGATCAGCTTCTCTGTCTCGGTATCCACGGAGCTGGTCGCTTCGTCCAGAACGAAGATGCGCGGTTTCACCAGGATCGCCCTGGCGATGGACAGAAGCTGCTTCTCACCTGTGGAGAGCCGGTCGCCTCCCTCGCCGACCTCCCCGTCCAAAGCTTTGAGGAAAAGGGCATGACGGTTCGCGGAATCTGTATTGTCCTGATTCTGCGAGCCGATCCGCTCGAGGATTCCGTCCGCCCCGGCTGAGTGGATGGCATCAAGGATCTCTTCGTCGCTGGCTGTATCGCAGCCGTAGAGCATATTCTCGCGGATGCTTCCGGAGAAGAGATGCGGGGTCTGCAGAACGTAGCCGATGTTGGAGTGCAGCCAGAGCTGGGATCGTTCGCGCTCGTCGATCCCGTCGATCAGGATCTGCCCTTCCGTAGGTTCATAGAAGCGGCAGAGAAGGTTGACCAGGGTGGATTTGCCGGCTCCCGTCTCCCCGACGATGGCGACCGCGGTCCCCTGGGGTACCTTCAGGTTGAAATGGCTGAGAACAAGTTCATTGCTGTCATCATAATGGAAGGACACATCGCGAAACTCGATATCTCCATGCAGCGGCTCCCAGTTTTCCTTTTTCGGATGAAAACTGTCTCCGTATTTTTCGAGTACCTCCGGGCGGTCCGTCACCCGCGGCTTTGTATCGCACAGGCGGGTAAAGCGCTCGATGTTGACCTGCATCTGGATCATGGCTGACAGAACCTCCACAAGACGTTCGATCGGATCCATCATTTTCAGCGCATAGGTCATAAAAACAGAAAGGGTTCCCAGCTGGATCAGACCCTCACGGCTGAGCGCTCCGCCGCGCATGAGAACAAGGGCCAGGGCAAGCCATCCGCTGAAGGAGATCAGATTGACAAAGAGTCCCCTGACCCGTCCGGCCCGGACTGAATACTGCCGCATTTCCCGGCTCGTCTGCGTGAATTCCTCCTGCATGCGGTCTTCTATGACCAGGGTTTTGATGGTAAGCGCGCCGGTGATGCTTTCGTTGTAAGCTGCCGAAATACGGGAATTCGCGTCCCGGATCAGCCGGTTCAGGCGCACGAGTATTTTCTGGAAATAGGCGGAAGCAAGTATAATCACGGGCAGAAGAAAGAGGACCGTGAGGGAGAGGCGCGGGTTGAGGATGACCATCATCAGGGCCGCGCCCACAATAAAGCAGAGATTCCACAGGCCGTCGGAGAGGTACCAGCTCAGGACGGCAGCGATGCGGTCCGTATCGCTCATGACCCTCGCGTGGATATATCCCACGGAGTTCTCACTGAAATAGGACAGGGAGAGAGTCTGCAGGTGGTCGAATGCGGCTTTTTTCATATCCCGCCCGAGATACATCTCTACCTGGCCGCAGCGGTAGGCGGATATCGTGTTCACGATGACCTGCACCAGAAGGAAGGCCAGGTAGCAGCCCGTGAAACGGGCCAGTCCGGCTGTATTGTTATCCGCGACAAAATGGTTGATCGCGTAGCTCTGAAAGAGGGGCAGGACGATATCAAAAAGACCGACGGCCAGATTCGTCAGAATCATCGAAAGAAAGATTCTCCTGTGCGGCCTGATATAGACTGCCAGCCTGGGAAGACCGAAAAAGGGCAGGTGCGGGGTCTCAGAGCCGTCTTTTCTTCTGCGGGAGGATGCATTATTCTGATTCATGGCTCACCTCCCCTGCTGCGTACTGCAGCTCGCAGACTCGTCTGTAGATTCCGTTATTCTTGTACAGCTCCTCCGGGCTTCCCCATTCCGCGACGCGGCCCTGTTCCATGACCAGAATCCTGTCAGCCTCCATCAGCGTGGAGACCCGGTGCGAGATCAGGATCACCGTAGCTTCCGAGAGGCGGGATTTCAATGCTTCCCGGATCCGGACATCCGTCTCTGCGTCCACTGCGGACAGGGAATCGTCGAAGACCATGACTGGGGCGTGCTGCGTGAGCATGCGCGCGATCGCCGTTCTCTGCTTCTGTCCCCCGGAGAGTGTGACGCCGCGTTCGCCGACGACCGTATCATAACCGGACTCAAAACTGTTGACAGCCTCATCCAGGGCAGCGATATCGGAGGCCCTGCGGATCTCCTCCATGGGCATGCTGCTGCGGGAAATGGATATATTCTCGGCGATCGTTCTGGAGAACAGGAAAGGCTCCTGCAGGACGATGCCGATCTGTTTTCTGAGGACAGGAAGAGGGATCCGCCGGATATCCGTTCCGCCGATCCGTATGCTGCCGCAATCCTCAGGAAGGTCATAAAGGCGGTCGAGCAGAAGCATGAGGGTCGATTTTCCGCTCCCGGTGGCACCGAGGATCCCGAAGGTGGAAGCCCCCGGGATCGTGAAGGAAACATCTTTTAAGATAAGGGTATCGTCAAAACGGAAGCTGACATGGTCAAATTCGATATCACCCCGCATAAGTCCGGCGGCCTTTTCCGCAGAAAGAAGGGAACCCTGCCCGGAAGAAGCATGACTCCCGCTTAAATCTGTATTCCCGGCAGCTGCAGAAACATTGTTGTTGGAAGCTGTATTCCCGGCGGATGCGGAATCATTGCCGCTGAAAGGCGTTTTTTCAGCGGCCGCAGGATGGCCTGCCGCGAAAGCGGTCTCCTCATCCGGGGAATTCAGGATATATCCGATTCTGTCGATGGAGACACCGGCTTTGCTCATCTCCGAGATGATGCGCCCGAGGGAGCGGACCGGCCAGACCATCATGGAATTATAGGAGAGGAAAGCGATAAACTGGCCCGGCGTCAGAGTGCCGTTTACACAGAAGATGCTTCCGAACACGATGATCAGCATGACCTGGATGCCGCTCAGAAGGTCTCCGCAGCCCCAGAAGAGGGAGAGCAGCTTCATGAGATCGATCCAGGAATTGGTGTAGCGTTCATTCTGCCTGCCGAAGCGTTCCTGCTCAAAGCGTTCCCTGCCAAAAGCGTGGACAACCCGGATTCCGGTAAGGTTCTCCTGGGCGATCGTGGAAAGACGTCCTTCCTCCTCGTCGCAGACAAGAAAGCGCTTTCCGATGCGGACATGGAAGAACAGAGAATAACCGACGACAACGGGGATCGTGACGGCGGCGATAAAAGAGAGCTTCAGGTTCATCTGGAACATATGGAAGAAGGACACCGCGATCAGGATCACGATCCGGAAAACCTCCGTCAGCTGCCGGGAGACAAATTCGTTGATGCGGTCTGTATCGTTGGTGCAGCGCTGTATGATATCGCCCGTAGCGTTCTCCTGATGCCAGCTGAGAGGCAGATGCAGAATCTGCCGGTGGAGTTCGTCGCGCATGGCCTGCATCATGGTCTGCGCCGCCTGTTCATTGAAGGAGATCCTGCCGTATCGAAACAGCACCGCGCCCAGGGCCAGGGCGATGATCAGCAGAGCGGAAGCAATCAGGTCGCCGCCGCTTCCGAGCGAATCGACCGCTTCCTCGATGACACGGGGGATGTAGAGCTGGAGAAGCGTCACCATCATGGAGCAGAAAATGGACAGCAGAAAAAGAAAGGCACTGCCTTTCACAAAATGAAGCACCAGACCGCTTCTGGTATAGGCTGCCGCCCCTTCCGGGCTTTTTCCGTTCCCTGACATGACGAATCTCCTGAACTGTTATTGACTGAAAAATCTGATGACTTATCTATCTTTCCGGCTTTCCGGAAGGCCGCGCGGGGGCCGGGAGTTCCGGGCTTCTTCTTCCGGCGAATTATTTCAAAACTATCATTTTCCGCAGTCTTAGTCAATCTGTATGAATGAATATGGCGCAGGTATCTGTCTGTATGAGTTATAGTCGTGGCAATATGACCGCGGATGGCTCCGTGCCCGGCGCTGTAATCATCGTTTTACTTTGGAAATATGCTGTGCTATGATGACAGTTATTATGATGCGAGGGGTCAAAACAGCTTTACCCGGAAGCATGATGCGGCTGACTGCGAAATGCGTTTTACGGAGGTTTATAAAAGTGGATCAGAAGCAGCTGAAAGAGATTCTGGAGAATGTAAGGGACGGAAGCATGTCCGTGGACGAAGCCTGCCTGAAGGTCAGGGAAGCCCCGTATACAGATATCGGTTACGCCCGGATCGACAACCACAGGGCCCTGCGGCAGGGCGCCGCGGAGGTAATCTATGGGGCGGGGAAAACCGCGGAGCAGATTCTGGGCATCTCCATGGCCATGAAGGAGAGAGGTGTTCCCTGTATCCTGATCACCCGGATTTCTCCGGAGAAGGAACGCCTGCTAAGAGGGCATTTTGACGCATACCGTTATGAGGAACTTCCCCAGACAGCCATAATCGGAGACATGCCGGAGGCGGACGGGATGGGACAGATCGTTGTTGCCACAGGCGGAACCAGCGATATCCCTGTGTCGGAGGAGGCGGCCCTTACGGCGGAAGTCCTCGGAAATAAAGTTCTGCGCCTCTATGACGTAGGCGTGAGCGGCCTGCACCGGCTTCTGGACCATCTGGATGACCTGATGAGCGCGAAAGTGATCATAGCGGTCGCGGGGATGGAGGGAGCTCTTGCCAGTGTGATCGGCGGTCTTGTGTCCTGCCCGGTTATCGCCGTTCCGACCTCCGTCGGCTACGGAGCCAATTTCAACGGTCTGTCCGCCCTCCTTTCCATGCTGAATTCCTGTGCAAGCGGCGTTTCAGTCGTCAACATTGACAACGGGTTCGGCGCCGGGTATCAGGCAAGCATGATCAATCATCTGTCGAAAGCCTGAGACCGGCTTAAGCACTGCTGCTGAAAGACAGGGGCCCGGTTTCCGAATCTGCTGCCATAAGCCCGCGGCCGGCTGAATCTGCTGCCGCATGCCTGAGACGGCATATACCGCTGCCGAAAAACTGAGACCGGCTTAGATTTACATGCGAAAAACTGATTTTGGATTGCTTATTTCAGGAAATATGTTAAGATAAAACATTGTGCGGTATCATAAATTTTATGATG
The DNA here is from genome assembly GCA_002392705.1 of Lachnospiraceae bacterium UBA3845. Lineage (GTDB taxonomy): Bacteria > Bacillota > Clostridia > Lachnospirales > Lachnospiraceae > Porcincola. Next base: position 10,281 of record DGHP01000149.1, read on the forward strand.
TCAGTATCTGCGGATGGAGATACAGTTGTATCTCTCACCTTCTGCCGGATCTTTTTCCATGCTTTTTCCTGAGCGTGGAATGGCCTCCCGCTGACGGAAAGCGCGAAAAACGGCCCGGAGCATGGATGCCCGGACAGGAAAAAGACGCCTGACCTGAACTGATTGATCTTCACGGAAGCGGATGAGAAGAGACGGCAGAAAAAACAAACGGGGGATTTATTTTATGGAAGGCAAGAAACGAAATGGATTCACAAGCAGGATCGGCTTTGTCCTGGCTGCCGCTTCTTCAGCGGTAGGACTCGGGAATATGTGGCGTTTTCCCTACCTTGCTGCAAGGTACGGGGGCGGTATGTTTCTGCTCAGTTATGTAGTGCTCGCGGTCACCTTCGGTTTTGTCATGCTGATCGCCGAGATCGGTATCGGTAGAATGACAAGGCTCAGCTCGGTTGCCGCCTTCCGCAAGCTGGACAAACGATTCAGCTTCTGCGGCGTTCTCGGGCTTCTGATTCCGGCCCTGATCACGCCTTATTACAGCGTAATCGGCGGATGGGTTACCAAATACATCATGGTGTTTGCCGCCGGGCAGAATATAGCCGCGGCGGAGGATTCCTTCTTCGGGGATTTCATCAGTCGAGGCGCAGAGCCCATTGTTTACCTGATTATCTTTATCGTACTTGCCGCCATCGTAGTTCTGGCCGGAGTGGAGAAGGGAATTGAGAAAGCTTCCACTTTCCTGATGCCCATTCTTCTCCTCCTTTCTGTCGGCCTCGTGATTTATATCGCCACAAGGCCCGGGGCGGGGGAGGGGATCCGCTATTATCTGAAACCGGATTTCTCGAAGCTCAGCGGAAAGACCGTACTCGCGGCGATCGGACAGCTCTTTTATTCTCTGTCCCTGGCAATGGGCATCATGATCACCTACGGTTCCTATATGCGCAAGAGCGACCGTCTGGAGACTTCTGTCCTGCAGATTGAGTTTTTTGATTCCTTTGTCGCGATTCTTGCCGGCATGATGATCGTTCCGGCCGTCTATATCTTCTCAGGCGGAGATGAGAGCGCGATGAACGCGGGAGCCGGACTGATGTTCATTACCCTGCCGAAGGTATTTGCCTCCTTTGCGGGAGGAAGGATCATCGGGCTTGCCTTCTTCATCCTGGTTTTCTTCGCGGCGCTGACTTCGGCGATTTCCCTGCTGGAGGCGGTTGTTTCCAATATTATGGATATCTCGGGACTGAGCAGGAAATTCACCACGATTGCCATCACCATTTACTGCATTCTCCTCGGTATCCCCAGCTCTCTCGGCTTCGGACCTCTGAGCGGCGTGCATCTTCTGGGGATGGATATTCTGGACTTCATGGACTTTCTCACGAATACGGTCATGATGCCCGTGCTTTCCTTTGCAACCTGCATCTTTGTCGGCTTTGTGCTGAAGCCGCAGAAACTGATCGAGGAGGCGGAAGCGGAGGGTGCGAAGTTCCACGCGAAGCATTTCTTCTCTTTCATGATTAAATGGATCGCGCCGGTCGGTATCATCGCGATCATGGTGAGCTTCATCGCTTCCAGCTTCGGCTGGCTGAAATGGTAATTTTCTTTTCTACAGGTGGAGAGCATGAGGAATGAAACAAACAGCCAGGCCTTTCGTGCCGGCTTTCATGACGGGATCCCGATCGGGCTGGGATATTTCGCGGTTGCCTTCGCGCTGGGAGTAGCAGCGCGCGATGCGGGCATGACCCCCTTCCAGGGCTTCCTCGCCAGTATTCTGTGCAATGCTTCCGCCGGAGAATATGCGGGCTTTACCGTGATTGCCGCCAGGTCAGGCTATCCCGGCATGGCCCTGATCACCCTGGTAGCCAATGCCAGATATCTGCTCATGAGTACCGCCATGAGCCAGAGGCTTGATCCTGAGATGAAGAAGATCCACCGCTTCGGGATGGCCATGTATATCACAGATGAGATATTCGCCATCGAGATTGCGAGGCCGGGTTATCTTCATCCCTTCTATACATACGGTGCGGCGGCCATCGCCTCGCCGATGTGGGGGGCAGGAACCGCGCTGGGGATTCTGGCCGGAAACCTGATGCCGGTCCGGATTGTAAGCGCCCTGAGCGTAGCGCTCTTCGGCATGTTCCTCGCCGTGATCATTCCGCCCGCGAGAAAAGACAGGGTGATCCTCGTGCTGGTCCTGGTCTGCTTTGCGGCCTCCTGGATCTGCGAGAAGCTTCCCCTTACCGGGTCGCTTTCCCAGGGCAACAGGGTGATTCTGCTGACAGTGATCCTGTCGGCTGCCGCAGCGCTTCTGTTTCCGCATCCGGCGGAGGAGGAAGCTTCTGAGGCCGCCTCATAGTACTGCCGGCCGGAACGGAAACTGTCAGGGATCCTGACGGAAGAGAGGTATGGATGATGCAGGATAATGTTTATGTATATATTTTAATAATGGCTGCAGTCAGCTACGCGATCCGGGCCCTTCCTGTCACGCTGATCCGGGGCAGGATCCGTTCGCCCTTTCTTCAGTCTTTCCTGTACTATGTTCCTTATGTGACGCTGTCGGTCATGACCTTTCCGGCGATCATCCAGGCCACCCAGACCCCGCTGTCGGGAGCCCTGGCGCTTGCGGCCGGCATCCTTGCGGCCTTGGCCGGCGCGAGCCTTTTCCAGGTGGCGAGCCTCTGCTGCATCATCGTGCTGCTGTCGGAGTTTCTCCTCCTGCATTGAATGCATTTCACCACATAGTTATCGATAAAGAAAAACCGGCAGCCTCGGCTGTCGGTTTTTTTAGGCGGTATGGCTCGAAGGTGCCGTTTCTCAGTATTTCAGAGCATCCATGACCCGCAGGTAATCCGCGCGGTTTGCCATGTTTTCCTGCATGGAAGTAAGCATATCATAGCGGTCCGTCACGATCGCGTCTATGTTCATGTTCAGAAGCCTTCGGGCATCTTTTCTTGTGTTGACTGTCCATCCGCCGATGGTTTTTCCCTGGGAATGGACGGAGCGGATCAGCTGCGGACTGATGGATTTCTCCTGGATGATCAGCATGTCGCAGTTGAGCAGGGGCTCATTGCCGAAGGCAAAGAAGTAAAGAAAACCGGTTTTGATATCGTCATAGTTCTTATGAATGTAGCTGATCACTTTATAATTCATGGAGATCAGCATGCACTGTTCCTCCATCTCACGGCTCCGGATCATCCCGATTATGTCATCCGCCATCTGTTCGTCGGCGGTACTTCCCTTCAGTTCAATATAAAGAGTCTGCCGGTCTTTCGCTGTGTCAAGAACTTCGGAGAATGTAGGGATCTTCCGCTCCCGTCCCGAGGCGTCCCGGATGCGGAGCTGCCGGATCTCGTCCAGCGTCAGGTCACAGGCTCTTGCGTTGACGCCGCACATGCGGCGCAGGCTCGGATCGTGAAAGATGATATACTGGCCGTCTTTCGTGCGCTGTACGTCCGTTTCCGCGGCGAGGGCTCCTTTTCCGAGCAGGAGCTTCTGGCCTTCCAGGGAGTTTTCGACATCGTCGTCGCCCCCGAGCCGGTGCACAATAATGGAGATGTCTTCCACCGTCGAAAAAAGTCTGTCAAAACCCGCGACGGAGAGAACAACCGCAAGGAAAAAGAGAGCAAGCGCAAAACGCGTGATCCCTCCCGGTTCTGAGACAATGGAAGAAAAAGCTTTCTCCAGATGCCTGCAGACAGGTTTCAGACAGCGGCTGTAAAAGCTGTGCAGGGCCCGGCTGATCTTTTCCAGGAAAGGACGGAGCCTGCCGGGCTTCAGCGAGGCGCGGATCCGCGCGGAAAAAGAAGGAAGCTGAAGACGGCCGCAGATCCGCTCTTTGAGAGAACGGATTCTGTGAAGAAGGCCCTTCTCTGATGCCCTGAATGCGGGTGCCTGCTCCTGAACGGCGATCTGCAGCTCATCTCCGCGGATTGCAGAATAGACTCTCAGCACCTCCGTGATCAGGAAGGGGAGAAGGAGAAGTGCAGCGAGCGTTACTATTATGATTCCGCCGTAGAGAACCGTAAGGATCACGAATCTGCCGGCAATTTTCGGAAGATATACAGTAAAGCGGAGCAGACCGGTCAGCCGGCTGAACAGAAAGCTGATCAGGCTGACGGCTGCGGCGGAAGCAGTTATAAAGAGATATAATCCCGGAAAATATCTGGATTTTTCTTCCTTCATGATCCGGCGCGTCAGCTTTTTTGCTTCGGGGAGCGTTTTCTTTTCCAGGATGACACAGGGAATCAGGAAGATTCTGCGAAGTCCCGGCAGAAGAATCAGAAGGAGAAAAAGGTCATAGAGAATCCGGTAGATCCTCTTTTTTTCCAGCTGATAGAAGATAAAGCTTGCAGGTTCGAAAAAACCATGGAAGTTGAAGAGCAGTGTGACCAGCAGCATCACGGAAAGCAGAGTTACATAGAGAATGCAGAGGATTCCGTCCCGGTTGAAAAAAAGCGATGTGGAGCGGATTCCTTCCGAGATCGTCCCGAAGAAGGAGACTTTTTCAGAGCGCAGCATGCGGGAGCAGAGGATAATCTGACCATTCAGCGTAGTGGAGACGGCGACAAAGATCAGGATCAGAAAGAGGATCAGGACGGCGTAACCCTGCCAGTGAAGGAAAAAGAATATAAAATCCCCGCTCGTGACGGCGGCATGCCCGGACGCGTAAATGAGCGCATACATCAGGTAGCGGAAGCCGTAGACAATCAGAAATAAAATAAAAGATGAGAGAAGCTGATAGAGCAGGATATGGGGAATATAGGTCTGGTAGGAACGCATGGACTGAAACAGGTTGTGAAACTGGTTTTTAGCTGAAGCCACTGAGATCCCCTCCTTGTCTCTTGATGATTCTGCCGTCTCAGGCAGAAGTCCTGCTTATTATAGCATGCATTTTCCGGGATGTGATGATTTTTTGACAATAGAAGCTTACTATTCACGGCCTGTTTGAAGTCGGGTTCTGGTTCGTCGTGCCTGC
>DGHP01000080.1 GCA_002392705.1 Lachnospiraceae bacterium UBA3845
ACTCATTCCCATTATCGCAAAAAATGCTGTAAAGTCAAGCGAATATTATACTTTTTATTAAATAATAGAATTTAGATTAACAGGTGAACAGGTATTTATTCGAGCCTGAAAATATGTAAACCATTTATATATATGTTAGTGTAATGCACTAATATTCCTTATAAGAATCTGACACAAAGATAGATTCTATTAACCCCGTTTCCAAATTTTCTCTTTCAATCTTCAGCGTTGTAAGACGTATACTATGATTAACATTAACAAGCTGGTCCTCTCTGGCTGTAAAAACACTAACAGGCTCCCCTGTCTTAACAAAATATAAAACTGTCTGATCTGTGAGGACATATTCGGCATGTATTTTTGATCCTGGAAGTTGTTGCTTCAATAATCTGAAAACAAAACTGTTGGTTTCAATTATTGTTTTAAGCCTGCATAAACAGTTCCAACGATCTATCTGTGCCTTCGAAAAGTCGCCTTTTGTTATGTCTTCACCATCAAGGATAATCTCCAATGCATATTTTTTGTTTTTGACACGCATTATATCTCTTTTATGTAATCCAGCCAAATGATGAAATGACTCTTTTGGAAATGATAACACTAAAGTCTCTGTCTTCCCTTTCCGCCCAAGAAGAAAACTATAGCGATATTTCATAAGCTCATGGTAAGCCAACGCTGCATCTTTTAATGTCACCTGTTTTCAGTCTCCTTATATTAAAAGCAAAAGCGCGGTGCAAACCGCGCTTCTAGTACGTGTTTTCTTTCGATCTTTCGATCTATCCAGCTTGTGGTTCCCACGCAACCCCCGTTGGACTCTGCAAAACACCGCCTTCTGGAACGACATCCGCTTCACCGTCCAAGATGGACTCGAGTTTCATCTTCTAAGTAAAATATAACCATGGAGCTTTATCCTGTCAACATATCTTTTCTCTCATTTGCAAACCTTTATATATGATTAACATCACTATTGGAGATCATTTTATGCCACATGGCAATTCATTTTTGACGGCATTCTCAAATCCCCCATGTTGAGAAAACTCCATTATTAAATGTGCAGTTGATTCGACAATCTCTTTATATCTCTTCATTTCTTCTCCGGTAAATCCGGTTACTTCTGTCCAGTCGTAGTCTGGCAAATAACAGGTGGCATGGTGAAAGCCATCTTTTTCATCCGATTTTTCTATATAGACTTTTACTTTTCCATTCTTCAGCATCTCTGAATGGACGATCTCAGTCTCATCATTTAATGTCATAAATGGATACATCATCTCTTGGCTTCCCTAAGACAATCCGGAGTATCAACATTATCCATTGACGGAAATGTACCTGAAAAAACAGCTCCTTCAGCTGTAAAATTCACGACATCCTGTAATCCAGCTCAGATCTCGGCGCGCGAGTCATGAGTTCCTTCACGGTTTCTTTAGGATCCGCTCCGTGGTTGACTACCGCGTCCACCGCATTCACAAGCGGCATCTCAATTCCGTATTTCTCCTGCAGGCGGAGCGCCGCCGGGATCGCGTTGATTCCCTCGACCACCATGCCCACTTTTTTCACCGCATCCTCCGGTTTCATCCCCTCGCCGATCAGATGGCCGCAGCGGTTATTCCTGGAATGCTCCGAAGTGGCTGTGACGATCAGATCTCCGATTCCCGCAAGGCCGTAAAAAGTATGTTCATCGCAGCCCATGGCTCTGCCAAGGCGGGTAATCTCATACATCCCGCGGGTAATCAGAGCCGCCTTCGTATTATCGCCATAGCCAAGGCCCAGGGCGATTCCGCTGGCGAGAGCTATGATATTCTTCATCGCGCCGCAAAGCTCCACGCCGAGAATATCGTCATTCGTGTAAACACGCATAACGTCATTCATAAAGACCTTCTGAACGCATGCGGCGGCTTCCTTATCCTCGCAGGAGGCTACGATCGTCGTAGGCAGATCCAGCGCGACCTCCTCCGCGTGAGTCGGTCCCGACAGGGCAACCAGGCGGATCCTGTCATGCTTCCCGTCCTTTTTCAGTTCATCACCGATTACCTGCGTCAGGGTAAAAAGTGTGTCCGGTTCGATCCCCTTCGCCACGTCCACAATCAGCTGGCCGTCCGGAATAAATGGGCAGGCGGTTTTCGCGGTCGACCGCACAAACACCGACGGCACCGCGAACAGGATAATATCTTTTCCTTCGCAGGCTTCGCCGACCATTTTGGTAAAATGAATCTCATCCGGTATTATCATCCCCGGAAGGTTCGGATGTCTCCGGCTCGCGCCGTACTCCTCAACTTCTCTCTCCAGAGCCGACCATACTGTCACTTCATGACCGCTCACACAGAGCATCCTGGCAAGTGCCATTCCCCAAGTACCTGCTCCAAGCACGCCTATCTTCGCCATACCTTTCACCCCTCTCACACAAAACTCCAACGCTCAGCTGCCGCTGGTATTTTACCGCGGCTCAGCCGCCGCATGCCGTTCTCTCTGGCTCAGTCACTGCAGACAGTTCTGCAGCCTGGCTATGATATATCGTTTATCCGCAGCAGAGTCGCTGCAAGAAGTTCTCCGCGGCTCAGTCGCCGCATTTTGTCATCGCCAGCGTCCCGGTCCTTGTGATCTCCACGATCCTGACTCCCTGAAGCATCTTCAGAAAACTCCGGACGCGCTCCGGCGTATCGCAGATCTGGATCGTCATCATGGTTCCCGACACGTCGATCACCTTCGCGTCCATCAGCTCGCAGTTTTCAATAATATCCTTGCGGTTCTCCCGGCTGTAACGGACCTTGAGCAGCATCAGCTCACGGCTCACGCTCTCATTCTCGTCAAAGGTCTTGACCTTGATCACGTCAATCTTCTTGTTCAGCTGCTTTTCGATCTGTTCCAGCACCCTTCCGTCGCCGGAACTGACGATGATCATATTGGAAACCCTGGGATCCTCCGTCTCGCCGACCGCCAGGGAGTCAATGTTGAAGCATCTTCTCCAGAAAAGCCCGGATACCTTCGAGAGGACACCGGCCCGGTTTTCCACCAGCACAGAATAGATTCGTTTCATCTCCCAGTCCGCCTTTCTTCCGGTCTCATATATATCTTGCCGCTTCCGCCGGCTGCCCGCCTATGACCGCAATCCACGGCCGCACACCGCGCTTCGGTTTCACCCGCCTGCCGGCCTGCGGCTGCAATCTGCAGCCACGCACCGCGCTTCGGTTTCACCCGCCCGGCTAATTCCGCCTCACGCCGCGCTTTATATCCCACTAACGGCCTCTTTTCCGTCAGGCCAGCAGATCCGGATCCACATCGCACTCCAGAAGCACGGAGCTGTCCGGATCCCTGAGGAAAGCTTCAATCACAGCGTCGGTATCCCTGCCCATGGACAGATGGAGATAGTCCATCCCATACGCCTTCGCCAGGCAGCCGAGATCCGGATCACCGTCCAGGATCGTCGCGCTGTAGCGGTTTTTATAGTGATAATGCTGATACTGGTGAACCAGCCCCAGCGTCCTGTTCCGTATGACAACCAGCTTCACGGGGACCTGATACTGCCTGGCTGTCGCCAGTTCCATCATGGTCATCTGAAATGCACCATCCCCGCATACAGCCACCACCTGCCTGGACGGGTCCGCGATCTTCGCCCCGATGGCCGCCGGCAGGGCATAACCCATCGTCCCCATGCCGCCGGAGGTTAAAAAACGACCCTGGCGGATCACAACATTGGCACAGGACCAGAGCTGGTTCTGGCCGACATCCGCCACATAGACGGCATCCTCCTCCATGGCCTGGGAAAGGGCCCTCATAAAGCGTCCCGGGTCAATGCCGGTGGGCAGATCTCTCTCTTTAAACTCCTGCATCCATGCAGAGCGCGCCGCCCTGAGATAGTCCGCCCATTCCTGATAGGAGGTCCTGCTCTCCTGCCTGCAGAAGGTTGTGAAGATATGTTTCAGATCGCCGACCAGCGGGATCGCCGGGCCGGCATTTTTCCCGATTTCCGCGGGATCCACATCGATGTGGACCAGAAGCTTTTTCTCAATCAGCGCGGGATCGCGGATGGTCCGGTCCGCCACGCGGGCGCCTGCCATAATGACCAGATCCGCCTCCCGGACCGCGGCATTGCCGAAGCTGTGGCCGTTATTCCCGACCATGCCGAAATTCAGGGGATCCTCCGTCGGCAGTACCGACAGACCCATCATCGTCGATACGACCGGGATCCGATAGGTCCTGACAAATTCACGGAATACCGGAACCGCGCCGCTCAGATGCAGTCCTCCGCCCGCCACGATCAGCGGTTTTTTTGCCTCCCTGAGCGCCTTCAGGACGCGCTCGATCTGCAGCGGATGTCCCTCCACCGTCGGTTTGTAGGAACGCAGCTGCACCTTCTGCGGATAACGGAACTCTCCCATCTCCGCCTCCTGCACGTCAACCGGCAGGTCGATCAGAACCGGTCCCGGTCTTCCGGTGGACGCGATAAAGAAAGCCTCCTTCATGATGCGCGGAATGTCTTCCGCACGGTCCACGATATAACTGTATTTTACAAAAGACTCAACCGCTCCCGAGACATCCGTCTCCTGGAAGCCGTCCGTCCCCATCAGTTTCCACTCTACCTGGCCCGTAATGCAGACCATCGGAATCGAATCCGCGTAAGCCGTGGCAATTCCGGTCATCAGATTCGTTGCCCCGGGACCGGAAGTCGCAATCGCCACGGCGGGCTTTCCCGAAATCCTTGTATAGCCGCTCGCCTCATGAGCCGCATTCTGTTCCTGGCGCACCAGCACAACCCGGATCTCACTGTCATACAGCACGTCAAATACCGGGCAGATCACCGCGCCCGGATAGCCGAAAACATATTCGACCCCTTCACATTCCAGACATCTCACGAGCGCTTCCGCACCAGTCACAGCCACCACTCCTTTCAGAACCTGAGAACACTCAGCCTCATATGCCGCGCTTACCGCGCCGCGGCAAAAACGCCTGTGTACTCCTCATGAACATAAGTTTTCATTTCTCTTAACGGTTGTTTTATCATAGCACAGAATTCCTCTATGGACAATTCCGCAAGTTCGGTTATACTAAATCCAGCGCTCTTTCACGGCCGGTTGTAAATCAATCATGCTTTACCGCGCATGCCAGCATGCACGCAGGAGCCTGATTCAGATTTCAAAGGCGCCCTGCGAAACAGGCTCTCCGCACAAGGCCGCAGACAGGAACGTCTCACCAATCACCCCGACGGAATATACTTAAGCCCTGCGTGAGTGCGGACTGATTTTCCGCCTTTTAAAAGGAGTTTAAACATGACAAAGAAGTTTGTAAAAGGGTTCCTTATGACTGCGGCTCTCGCCGCCTTCACGGCATCCTGCACCTTCGCGGCGGATGCCGAACCGATGCGTATCGCCGCCCTGAAAGGCCCGACCGCCATGGGTATGGTGCAGATGATGGACGCGGAAGATTCTGAGCGCGAATTTACCATCGCTTCCGCAGTAGATGAGATCCCGCCCATGATCGTGAAAGGCAGCGTTGACGTCGCTGCTGTTCCGGCCAACCTGGCTTCCGTCCTTTACAACAACACAGAGGGCGCGGTTGAAGTTCTGGCCATCAATACACTCGGCGTTCTGTATATCGTGGAAAACGGCGACAGCATCAATTCCGTTGAAGATCTCCGCGGAAAGACCATTTACGCCAGCGGAAAAGGGGCCACTCCGGAATATGCTCTGGATTACATCCTGACCGGCAATGGCATCGATCCCTCCGCGGACGTAACCATCGAATGGAAGAGCGAGCACGCAGAGTGCCTGGCAGCCCTTCTCGCTGCTGAAAACGGCGTTGCCCTGCTGCCCCAGCCCTTTGTCACCACCGCCCAGATGCAGAATGAAGGCATCCGCACCGCTCTGGATCTTACAGAGGAATGGGATGCCCTGCAGGAAGGCGCCGAGGCTCCGTCCGCCCTGCTTACCGGCGTAGTAATCGCCCGCCGCGAGTACGCGGAAACCCATCCGGAAGAGATCGACGCATTCCTTTCCGACTACGAGCAGTCCATCGCATTTGTCAATGAAGATACCGATGCCGCTGCTGCTCTTGTAGGCAAATTCGAGATCGTTCCTGAGCCTGTTGCCAAAAAGGCCCTCCCCGCCTGCAACATCGCATTTATCTCCGGCGAAGAGATGCAGCAGAAGCTTTCCGGCTACCTTGCAGTCCTCGCGGAGCAGAACCCGGCAGCCGTCGGCGGACAGCTTCCGGCAGACGACTTCTACTATCTGTCCGGCAGCGCTTCGGATGCAGCAGCACAGACCGAAGCGGAAACCGAGGCGGAATAAGCCACATCAGAACCTGCTCCTGGATCATCCGTGCCCCTGTGCGGACTACGCTCCGGCAGAGGCTGAATCCGAGGCTGAACAGGCCTCAGTAAAAAGATTAAGGACTATCCGTCATATGAGAGAAGAGAAATCCGCTCATATAACAAAAAACAGCCCGCAGATGTCCGCCCCTGTAAACAAGGGGGCGGCTTCCGGGCTTAAACGAAGCAGAACGAGGATCGCTCCATGGGCGGTCCTCCTCTGGCTGTGCGTCTGGCAGCTGGCGAGCATGATCATCAACCAGCGCATCCTTCTGGTTTCGCCGGTCCGTGTCATTCTGCGGCTTATTGAACTGATTCCCACGGAAGACTTTCTGGCATCTCTCCTTCATTCCCTGCTGCATATCACAGGAGGTTTTCTGGCCGCGCTCCTTACCGCCGGCCTGCTGGCCGCTCTGTCCGCCCGCTTCAAGGCCGCTGCAGAGCTCCTTGCGCCGCTGATGCTGGCGATCCGTACCATTCCGGTAGTCTCCTTCATCATCCTGGCCCTCTTCTTTTTCTCCTCCAGATATCTGGCGATCCTGATTTCTTTCCTGATGGGGCTCCCGATCATCTACCAGAACCTGCTTGAAGGAATCCGGCAGCTGAGGGACAGCCAGGAAAGCAGACAGCTCATGGAGATGAGCCGCCTGTTCCGGCTCAGTTCCTTCAGGCGGATGCGCTATATCATCCTCGGCCGGCTCATGCCCTATCTGCGGGCAGCCTGCAGCTCCGCCATCGGCCTTTGCTGGAAGGCAGGAGCCGCGGCAGAAGTCATCGGAATGCCCGACAGATCCATCGGCGAAAAGCTCCAGCAGGCAAAGATCTACCTGAATACTCCCGACCTTCTGGCCTGGACGCTCGTTCTGGTTCTTGTCAGCCTGAGCTTCGAAAAGATCTTTCTGAAGCTTCTCTCCATCGCAGAAAAAAAGACCCGGGTTATCCCCGGGAAAATTACAGATAAGAACGCAAAAGATCATTCCGAAGGCCGGCCTGTCGGCATCCGGATCCGGAATCTGTCCAAATCTTTCGGCGGAAAGTCCGTGCTGGAAAACTTCAGCGCAGATCTTCCGGCTGGCAGCATAAGCGCCCTGATGGCGCCGTCCGGCAGCGGAAAAACAACCCTGCTGAATCTCATCGCGAGGCTGATGCCGGCAGATGACGGATCGATCGTCTTCGATACCGAAGAAAGCGGGAATGCCCATCCTGTCAGTTTCAGCGCCGGCAAAAATGACGACTGCCGCACCGTCAGTTTCAGCGCCGTTTTCCAGGAAGACCGTCTGCTGAACGAAATGACAGCGGAAAGCAATGTCCGCCTGGTTAATCCATCCCTCAGCCTCTCCGACACCATTAACGCCATGGCTGAACTGGGACTTCGCGAAAGCACGCATCAGAGTGTCCGGGAACTCTCCGGTGGCATGAAGCGCAGAGTCGCGATTCTGCGGGCCGTACTGCATGATTCCGACATCCTGCTCCTCGACGAGCCCTTCCAGGGTCTTGACGAAGAAACAAGAAAAACCGTTATCAGTTTTCTGCGAAAGAAGGCAGAAAACCGCACGGTTCTTCTCATTACCCATAACAAAGAGGACGCGGAAGACTGCGGGGCAGAGCAGATCCTGCATCTTCCCAGGGAATAAAATGCTATATATACTTTTTAGCTGTTCAATAGTGCATATTATCCCTGCTATCAGACCGCTATCGGATCTTCAACATCTTCCAAAGAATACAGATAATCCGGATCAATATCGATACATTCAGCCGGATCATTTTTCCCTGTCAAGTCCCAGGCAAGTGTATCATTCATTATCTTGCAGTTATTTATAAAGAAAGAAAGATCCTTTAGGCGTTGAAATACACCATCGTTTAGCTTCGGTCCGACATCGTAAGTCACTATCTTCCCATCACAAAAATATACGGTAACCGTATAATCTTCATGCGGAACCACCTGTATAATATCCGGCGTATAATCCATCATGAGCTATCACCTCTCTTCTTACATCAGGGGGTGCTATCTTAACTAACGGACGATTATCTTTTGCCAGTTCCCAATCCTGCATTAATTCGTCCCGATGTATCTCAGTCCAGGCCATAACGAATTTCAACTGTCTTGCTGGAAAAGCTCCTCTTAGGACTCGTCATTTAATTATATCCACCAGTATCTTCTGACCATTATAATCTGCATGGAAATATAGCTGTCTTTATGCAGAAAGTCAACTTTTACTGCACAAAGCTTCTTCCTTTTTCATGCAGATAACTCGACGCAGATGCATAAAATTCTGGTAGTCTTTATGCAGACTATCTTCCCATCACAGTTCCACCCTGACTCCGCAGCAGTCCAGCAGAAACTCACAGAACACTGAGTTTGCCCAGGAGAACCAGGGCCGCGTATACTTCTCCGGATCATCCACATCGACGCCCTCGTGCATCATGCCTGTGCCGGCGTCACCCTTCTCGAGCATGGCAAGAATCTCTTCTTTTTCCGCCTGATCAACAGAGGTCAATCCCTGCATGCACAGAGCGATATCCCATACATAGCGGCTGGGCGTATGCGGGCTCCCGATTCCCTTCAGCACCTTTCCGGAATAATAGAAGGGGTTGCTGTCTGAAAGGATCCATTTTCTGGTGCTCAGATAAGCAGGATCCGTCTTGTCGCAGTAGCCGATATAGGGCATGGAAAGAAGGCTCGGCAGATTCGCGTCATCCATCAGATTATACTGTCCGAAGCCGTCCACCTCGTAAGCGCAGACCTTCTCCTCAATTCCCGGAAGATAGGCATATTCCCGGATCGACTGATCCACTTCCTCCGCAAGACCGGCCGCGTCCGCCGCCAGCGCCTCATCCTGATATACTTCCCGGGCGATCTGCGCAATATTCCGCAGTACAACACAGGCAAGCATGTTGGATGGAATCAGATATCCGTAGACGCAGGCGTCGTCGCTCGGACGGAAACCGGACCAGATCAGGCCGGTATTCCCCTTCACCAGCGCGCCTTTTCCGCCCCTGGAGAGGGTGTCGGTAAAGAAGCAGTCCTCCCGCTCAAAGGTATAGGATGACTTTTTCTCATGATCCTGCTCAGTCCTGAAAACGCTTATAATCAGCCGGACCGCATCCAGCCAGCGCTGGCTGAACTGCCTGGTACAGCCTGTATTCTTCCAGAGAAGATACGACAGCTGGACAGGGAAGCAGAGGGAGTCAATCTCGTATTTGCGCTCCCAGAGATAAGGTTTCATTACCGTGAGATCCACCCGCCAGCAGGAATGCCCGTCATCATTGAAGGCATTGGCGTAGGGATCATAGAGGATGCATTCCATCTGTTTGTCCACCAGCTTCACGAGGATCTCCATGATCTTCGGATCGCTCTCCGCAAAAAGGATAAACGGCCGCAGCTGGCAGGAAGAGTCCCGCAGCCACATCGCCGGAATATCCCCCGTAATCACAAATACCGAGCCGTCCGGCTTAATCCGGATCGTGCGGTCCAGCGTATCGCTGATGCACTTCTCAAACATCTCCGGCAGTCTGCTTCCCTCAGGGAAAGACTCCCGGACAAGCGCGACTGCATCCTGCATAGTAAATGGTTTTTCTTTGCTCATGACTCTTCCTCCCTGCGGCAGCTTTCCGATGCCATTAAAAACTCTTTGGTTTTGCCGCAAAACGCAATTAATACTATGCCCATGCCCGTTTGTCAATAAGCGAAAGGGTCAGATCAGTCTGTCCAGAATCTCTTTTCCGCGGATAATGTCCCGCGCCTGCTCCTCGCCGCTGATCTCCCGTTCAATCGTGATATCCCCGTCATATCCGCACTCTTTCAGCCGCGCGATAAAACGCGGAAAGTCCACCTTTCCTTCTCCGATCGGAACCTCCTGCCCGAGTTCTCTCCCGTCGGTCGGATACAGGCCGTCCTTCCCGTGAACGCCCCGCACATATTTACCGAACACATCCAGCGCATCCACAGGATTCGCCTTCCCGTACATGATCAGATTCGCCGGATCCAGATTGATTCCCACATTCTCCATTCCGATATCCTGAATGGCCCTAAGAAGGGTGACCGGCGTCTCCTGCCCGGTCTCGAAGAGGAAATACTGGCCGTTCCGAGCGCATTTGCCCACGATATGCTTCAGTGCCGTGATCACCTTCGGATACTGCTCGTCATAAGGATTTTCCGGCATATAGCCCACATGCGTGATCAGATCCGTGACTCCGATCTTCGCGGCAAAATCCGATCCCTCCTCCAGCATCTGCAGGCGCTGGAAACGATATGCTTCCGGAACCAGGCCGAGGGTCAGCTGGCCCTCATAAAAATTCCACCAGCGCGGGCCGTCCCACCCGCACCAGAAAGCGGTGATCTCAACCCC
>DGHP01000163.1:0-9870 GCA_002392705.1 Lachnospiraceae bacterium UBA3845
CGGAAAGCGAACCTGTCGTACCGGAAAACACGGACGAGATCGTGGTCGTAATGGGCAGGCACGCGCTTGGCAGAAAAGTCCGGGCAGTCTGCCAGCGTTTTGACCCGGAGCGGCTGAAGGCGATCGGGTATGAGGACGCCTCGGCTGCTGTCACAGAGCAGATGCTGCGGAAGGTCGCGGAAGAATTCTATATCCGTCCGCTGACTGATCAGTTCCCGAAGGCAAAGATCCGATATGTGGAGAGCGATCCCTGCTCTTCCGGATTCGATCAGGATGTGAAGAAAATCAGCCTGGTTCTGATGGCATCCGGTTTCAGCCTAAGATACGGGGGCAACAAGCTTCTGGAGGAGCGCGGAGGGAAGAAACTCTACCGCCATGCGCTGGATCATATACTGGAAGCAGTGCTGCCGGAGCTTTGTGATGCGGACGGAGACTCCTCGCATATCTGCAGATCCCGGACGGAAGGAGCAGAGCAGTGTGATGCGGACGGACCGGGGCTGTATGATTCAGGCAGAGAGGTTCAGATCCTGGTTGTCACGCAGTATGAGGAGATATGGGAAGAGGTCTGCCGCCTTTCCGGGCAGCTGGAGAAGCAGATGAAATCCGGGAAGCAAAGAGTCAGCCTGCAGGCGGTCCGGAATGCATATGCCGCGGAGGGAATATCCGCTTCGATCCGGCTGGGTACGAAAAAGGCCATGGCTTCCGGGTCCGGCGCGGCTGTATTTTTCGCTGCCGATATGCCCGCCCTGCCGCCGGCGGAGATCCGGCTGTTTCTGAGGCAGTTTCTCGGAAGCGGCAGAAGCTTTGCCTGCATGGAGAGCATGCCGGGGCATATTCCGACCAATCCCGGAGCCTTCCGCCTGACGGAGGACAGCTGCGGGAAGCTGATGAAGCTGGCCGGAGACCATGGGGCGATGAAAATCATTAAAGCCGCTCCCTGGGACGCGTATTATTATCAGATCGGGGAAGAAGACGTCAGAGACATTGATGAAAGGGAAGGATAAAAACGGGAGCCTTTTTGAGAAGGCTCCCGTTTTCCGGCTCTGAGGCTGTTTATACTTCAACAGTTGTGAATTCGAACTTCTCTACATCGAAGAGGCCGCGCCCCGTCACTTTAAGCTTCGGAATAACGATCAGGGACATGAAACACAGGGTCATGACCGGTTCAATCTCCGGATTGACTCCGAGCCGTTCAAAGGCGGTATCGTGCAGAATCTGCAGCCTCTCGGCAATTTCTTCTCCGCTGAGGTCGCTCATGAGGCCGGCGATCGGCAGCGGCAGGGAGGCGATTACTTCCCCGTTTTCCACAAGAACGAATCCGCCCTCCTGTTCGATCAGGGCATGGATCGCCGCGTACATCTCATCGTTGCTCACACCGACACAGATGATATTGTGAGAGTCATGCGCCACGGAAAGAGCGACGGCGCCGCGCTTGATGCCGTAATTTTTCAGCAGTCCCAGGCCGATTCTTCCGGTGTTGTGATGACGCTCCAGAACCGCGATCTTGGCCAGGTCATCTTCCTGGCGGTAAATATAGTCGCCATCCGGATCCAGCTGCACCTGAACATGCGCTTCCTCCGTCGTGACACCTCCCGGAACGATCTCGATCGCCTTGACGAGGCTGCTCTTAAGATGCATCTTCAGATCGTCTTTCGTAAATGCCTTGACATGCATGGAGCCGCGCACGGGGTAGATATCCGTCTTGGTAAATGGAAGCAGGTAGCGGCCGTTCTCCGCCACAGGATTTCCTTCTATGAAGACCTTGCAGGCGCGGAATTCTTCCAGATTGTTGAACAGGACGATGTCAGCGCGTTTGCCGGGAGCCAGGCCGCCCCTGTCTTCGAGCTTGTAGCATTCTGCCGTGTTCAGCGTCGCCATGCAGACTGCCATGACGGGATCGATGCCTGCCTTCACCAGTTTTCTCAGGTGACTGTCGATATGGCCTTCCCTGAAAATGGTCTCCGGCTGCCGGTCATCCGAGCACAGAAGGCAGCGCCTGTAGTTGTAGGGAGTGATGCCGGGGATCAGACGTTCCAGGTCATGGCAGGCGCTTCCGTCCCTCAGCTGCACATACATGCCCTTCTCCAGCCGTTCTTCCATCTCTGCTATACAGGTGCATTCATGATCCGTCTTTACGCCCGCGGAGATATAGGCGTTCAGGGCCGCCCCGCTGAAGCCGGGGCTGTGGCCGTCGATGACTTTGTGCATGTTCAGGGCGACCTGAAGCTTGCTTAAGGCATCTTCATCTCCGCTTAGAATTCCGGGCACATTCATGAATTCGCCGAGCCCCGGGACGTGGCGGTCTGCCATGGGCCACTGCATGTCAAATGCATTTAAGATCGCGCCGGAGTCCTCGAAGGGTGTCGCAGGTACGCAGCTCGGAATCATGTAGCGGACGCTGAGCTCGGTGCGTTCCGCGGCCCGGATCATATAGTTGAACCCTTCCAGGCCGTACACATTGACAATCTCGTGAGGATCCGCGATGACGGTCGTCGTTCCGCAGGGGACGACCATGCGGCCGAATTCTTCGGGAGAGGTATAGCTTGATTCAATATGAATATGCGCGTCGATGAGCCCGGGTGCCGCGTACAGGCCCTGTGCGTCGACTTCCTGCTGGCCTCTGTAGTCATCACCGAATCCGGCGATTATTCCTTCCGTGACCGCGATTGAACCCGGGTAAACCTTGCCGGTATATACATCTACTATCTTACAGTTGTAAATCACGAGATCCGCAGGAATCCGGTGCATGGCTGTATCGATCAGACGGCGGAGCGTCCGTTTTTCCATATGTTCCATGAGCTTCCTCCTCCCCAAACATAGTTTTGTACCATGACTCAATACTCCGGATGACTATTTTGCAGCCACGTCTGCAGAAAGCGCAGCCATGGGCAAAATATGTCTCCTTCCTGAAACGAAGTCTGTTATTAAAAATTGTACTACAATTCGTCTGAACACGCAATTCAATTCTGATAAAATGCATAAAAACGCTTATTTGATAAGCCTGCTTTTGGCGCTTTTGTTGCAAAGATCCGGCGCAGGTGCTAAACTGAATACAGCAGTGTGCGCTGAAAACATCTGCTTCGGCGCCTTTTATCACAGCCGTGAATCGCAACGCTTCGGCGCCTCTTGTCACAGCTTTGCAGATGAAAAACTTCCTGCGAGGTGATGCGTATGAAACTGATCAGAAACGGGATTCTGGTGTATCCGGAAAAGAGCCTGAAAGCAGACCTTCTGACTGACGGGGAAAAGATCTGCAGAATTGCCCCGTACATTGAAGCGCCGGAAGGCTGCGAGCTTATAGACGCCGGGGGCAAGCTGGTATTTCCCGGCTTTATCGACGCACATACCCATTTTGACCTGCATGTTGCCGGGACGGTTACAATCGATGATTTCGCCTCAGGGACGATGGCGGAAGCGGCAGGGGGAACGACCAGCATTATCGATTTCGCGACTGCCTACCCGGGAGAGAGCCTGAACGAAGGACTTGACAACTGGTTCCGCAAGGCCGAAGCCGGCTGCAGCTGTGATTACGGTTTCCACCAGACCATCACGGACTGGAACGGGGAGATCAGCGAAGAGATCCGGGACATGATTGAGAGGGGCGTGACAACCTTCAAGATCTATATGACCTATGATACTCAGGTAGATGACTGCACGATCCTGAAGGTTCTTAAACGGCTGAAGGAAGTCGGCGCGACGACCGGCTGCCACTGCGAGAACAGCGGGATGATCGATGCCCTTCGGGAAGAATACGCTTCGGACGGGCGCATCCGCAGGGTCAGTTCTCATTACCTGACGCGGCCCGCGGCAGCGGAGGCGGAGGCCATCGGCCGCTACTGCCACCTTGCGGAGGTGGCGGATGAGCCGGTGATTGACGTTCACCTGACCTGCCTTGAGGGCCTGGAGGAGATCCGGGCTGCCAGGAAGCGGGGCCAGAAGGTCTATGCGGAGACCTGCCCGCAGTACCTTGTGATGGATGACAGCCTCTATGAGAAGCCGCATTTCGAGAGCGCGAAGTACGTCTGCGCTCCTCCGCTTCGGAAAAAAGAAGACCAGGAGGCGCTCTGGAAGGCCATCGCGGACGGCGAGATCCAGACAGTCAGCACGGATCACTGCTCCTTTACGATGGAGCAGAAGGAACTGGGCTACGAGGATTTCCGGAAGATACCCGGAGGGATGCCCGGCGCGGAGACCAGGGCTGCTGTGCTGTATTCCGAGGGGGTTGCGAAGGGCCGCATCACAAAGGAGAAGATGTGCGAGGTTCTTGCGGAGAATCCCGCAAGGCTCTATGGCCTTTACCCGCGGAAGGGAGTTCTCGCGGAGGGATCTGACGCGGATCTTGTGATCCTTGATCCTGCCGGAAAAAAGACGGTGACCGTATCGGAACAGGTATCAAAATGTGATTACGCCCCTCTTGAGGGGATGGAGCTGACAGGAACGATCGAAGCGGTATTCCTGCGCGGGGAGAAAGTGGCTGAGAACGGCCGGGTGATTCTGGAAAACCGCGGGCAGTACCTGAAGAGAGATCTGCCTGAGTTTTTCTGAAACGGTTCGAATATCAGCTGAAATCCGGAGAGAAGACGACGGGAGGGATAGAAGATTGATTACAGACCAGCTGGTGATTGTCCGCGGCGGCGGAGATATAGCAACAGGCGTAGTGCAGGCACTGCGGCACGCGGGATTCCCGGTGCTGATCCTGGAATCGGACAGGCCGAGCGCGATCCGGAGGACGGTGGCCCTGTCCGAGGCCGTCTATGAGGGCAGTGCCAGCGTGGAGGATATCACGGTCCATTTCGCACAGAACCTGGACCAGGCGGGGTATCTGCTGTTTTCGGAAGGGATCGCCATGATGGCGGATCCGGAAGGCCGTGTGATCCGGGATATTATAGATACAGAAGAGAAATACAGTTACTGGGATACAGGCCTGACGACTCTGGAGGGCGGAGGCCGCCATCTTTTCCTGACTGCCGTGGTGGATGCGGTTCTGGCTAAGAAGAATCTCGGGACGAAGATTGACATGGCGCCCTGGGTCATTGCCCTGGGCCCCGGTTTTACGGCGGGGGAGGACTGCAGCGCGGTCATCGAGACCATGCGCGGGCACAGTCTCGGACGCTGTATCACAGAAGGCAGGGCTGCGGAGAATACTGGGATTCCCGGACTGATCGAGGGGCATGGCGCGGACAGGGTGATGCACAGCCCGGCGGCGGGAATTTTCCGCTGCCGCGCGCAGATTTCCGACCTTGTTGAGGAAGGCCAGCTGATCGCCGAAGTCGAGAATCCGGAAGACGGGAGCCTTGAGCCGGTGACCGCCAGCCTGACAGGCGTGCTGAGAGGCCTGATCCGGGAAGGTTATGAGGTATTTAAAGGGATGAAGATCGCGGATATTGACCCGCGCGCCTCCCAGAAAGAGAACTGTTTTACGATTTCTGACAAGGCGCGCTGCATCGGCGGCGCGGTTGTCACATATCTTGTCGGCTGCGCGGCCAGAAGAGCTGTGGATGAGACAGACTGAGCCGGCATTCCGGTATTTTGTTTTGGCAGGAGGTGAACATACTCTATGGAGAGTGTCGGAAAAAGCATGAAGAGGGTGGATGCCCGGGGCAAAGTGACCGGGGAAGCCAGGTATGCGAACGACCTGAAGCCGAAGAACTGCCTTACGGCAAAGGTTGTGCACGCGACGATCGCGAACGGCCGTGTTCTGTCAATCGATACATCTGAGGCGGAGAAGGTTCCGGGAGTCGTGAAGATCGTAACCTGCTTTGACGTTCCGGACATCGAGTTTCCGACGGCAGGCCATCCATGGAGCGTTGAACCGGCGCATCAGGACATCGCGGACAGAAAGCTGCTGAATGAAAGGGTCCGCCTGTACGGCGACGATATTGCCGCGATCGTTGCGACGGACAATGTCGCCTGCGAGAGAGCGGAAAGACTTCTGAAGATTTCCTACGAGGAATATGATCCGATCGTGACAGTGGATGAGGCACTCTCTCCCGGCGCGACGCCGCTTCATCCGAATCTCAGGAAGGACAATGTCCTTCTGCACACCTCCTTCCGCTCGGGAGAGCTGGGAGAAATAGATTATGAGCAGGCGAAGGAGAAAGCCGCTCAGAAGTACGGGGCGGACCAGCTTCTTGAGCAGACCGGCGTCTATAAGACCGCCCGCATCGCCCACTGCCATATCGAACTTGCGACCAGCTGGGCTTATGTGGATACGAACGGTAAGGTGACGGTGACCAGCTCCACACAGATCCCGCATATTATGCGGCGTGTCATATCCCAGGCCCTCGGATGGCCGGTCGGGAAGATCCGGGTGATCAAGCCTTATATCGGAGGCGGCTTCGGGAACAAGCAGGATATCCTCTATGAACCCCTGAACGCCTATCTTACGATCGCCTGCGGCGGAAGGCCGGTGGAGCTGGAGATATCCAGGGAAGAGTGCATGGTGTCGACCAGAACGCGCCACGCCGTGCGCGGGGAAGTGAAGGCCCTTTATACCAGGGACGGAAAGCTTCTTGCCCGGACCATGGATGAATATTCCAACGGCGGGGCTTACGCATCCCACGGGCATGCGATCACCGCCTCGATCGCGACCATTTTCAAGGATCTTTATCACGATGAATACGGCTGCAGGTCGGACGCGACGACGGTTTACACCTCCTCCGCCACCGCGGGGGCGATGCGCGCCTACGGCGTTCCGCAGGCGGTATTCATCGCGGACTGCCTGGTGGACGATATCTGCGCAGCCGGCGGCTTTGATCCGCTGAAATTCCGGATGGATAACTGTGTCGGCGCAGGCTTTTCCGCTTCCAACGGCATCACCTATTACAGTTACAGCATGAAGGAGTGCATGCGAAGGGGCGCAGAAGCCATCGGCTGGGAGGAGAAGAGAAAGGCCTACGAGGGGCAGACCGGACCGGTCCGGCACGGAGTGGGCATGTCCATATTCATGTACAAGGTCGGCGTCCATCCCATCTCCCTGGAGACCTCCAGCGCCCGCATGATCCTGAATCAGGACGGATCGATGCAGGTCGAACTGAGCGCGACGGAGATCGGGCAGGGGGCGGATACGGTGTTCACGCAGATGGCCTCCGAGATTACCGGCATTACGCCTGACCGGGTATATATCGTCTCGACCCAGGACACGGACCTTTCACCTTTCGATACCGGTGCCTACGCGTCCAGACAGACCTTTGTCACCGGCAAGGCGGTCAAGAAGTGCGGGATCGAATTCCGGAAGAAGATTCTGGATTACGCGTCCTATATGCTGGACAGGCCGGCGGAGGAGCTGATGATCTGGCAGAACCGGATCTGCGAGAAACTGCCGGAAGATGAATCGACAAAGATCGATCCGGCAGCAGTCTGGGCAGACTTCCCGGACGTTGATTTCAAGCCTTTCGACCTGAAGGACCTGCCCAACGGGGAAGATTCCATCCTGCGTGATACAGGAAATATCGAGGGCAGGCCGGGGAAGGCGCTCCTGGATATGAAAGATCTGGCGCAGACGGCTTTCTATTCCCTGAGCCGTTCGGAACACATCACGGCGGAGGTGACCAGCCACTGCAAGGAGAATTCCTTTGCCTCCGGCTGCAGCTTTGTGGATCTGACTGTTGACATGCCTCTGGGCAAGGTAAAGATCAACCGGATTATCAATGTGCATGATTCCGGCCGCCTGATTAATCCCCAGCTGGCCCAGGCCCAGGTTCACGGCGGCATGGCCATGGGGATCGGCTATGCGCTGTCGGAGGAACTGCTCTACGACGCGAAGGGAAGACCGCTGAACGATAACCTTCTGGATTTCAAGATTCCTACCGCCATGGATATACCGGACCTCGAGACGATCTTCCTGGAACTGGACGACCCGATGGGTCCCTTCGGCAATAAGGCGCTCGGGGAACCCCCGGTGATCTCAGTTGCTCCGGCGATCCGCAACGCGATCCTGAATGCGACAGGCGTGGCGATGAATGAGCTTCCCATGACGCCCCAGAGACTTGTGGAGGCCTTCAAAGAAAAGGGACTGATCTGAGAAAAGGGACTGATCTGATGCAGGACTCCGCTGCGTCCCGGGCCGCGGCACGCAGCTGTAAGCAGATTTGAAATCAGAACCTGTTTTCCTGCAGGTACGACGTACCGCAGCCTGATTTCAAAATGGCCGTGAATAGTGACTCCAATCAGAACAGAAAGGCGGACGGTGGATAGATTATGTATGATATAGAACGATATATTGAGGCTGTATCGGTTGAGGACGCGATACAGCATCTGAAGGCAGATCCGGATGCCAGCGTCATCAGCGGCGGGACGGATGTGCTCGTGCGCCTGAGAAGCGGAAAAGGCGTGGGGGGCACGCTTGTCAGCATCCATGAAATTCCGGAACTGCACGGTGTTGACCGCCTTTTGGACGGGACCCTGGTAATCGGTCCCGCGACCTGCTTTTCGGATCTTGCAAAGGATCCGCTGATCCGCTCCTGTGTTCCTTACCTGGGGGAGGCCGTGGAGACGGTCGGCGGTCCCCAGATCCGCAATATGGGAACCATCGGCGGCAACCTCTGCAATGGCGCGACCAGCGCGGACTCCGCGGCTGTGATGCAGACTCTGAACGCCCGCCTGGTGCTGCAGGGCCCTGACGGATCGAGGGAGGTTCCGGTTACGGAGTTCTATCTGGGGCCCGGGAAAACCGTGCGCAGGCGTGACGAGATCCTGACGGCCATCCTGATAGAAGCGAAGGATTATCTGGGCTTTACAGGCTGCTATATCAAATACGGAAAAAGAAAAGCGATGGAGATCGCGACACTTGGATGCTGCGTCCGGGTGAAGCTGGGACCGGCGCCGGAGGATTCCGGGGAAGGGCCCGGCACGGAGAATGGCGGCGGGCAGGATCCTGCCGCGCTTCAGACTCAGAACGCAGCAGGGCCAAAGAGCAGGATCATCCGTGATATCCGGATCGGTTACGGCGTCGCGGCTCCGACTCCGATCCGCTGCTATAAGACGGAGAACCTGCTCAGAGGAAGATCCGCTTCGGATCCTTCCATCTATGAACTGATCGGGGAGCATGTGCTGGAGGAGGTTCAGCCAAGAAGCTCCTGGAGAGCATCAAAGGAGTTCCGCCTGCAGCTGATCGCGGAACTGGCCCGGAGAGCACTGAGGGAGGCCATGCTGTCATCCCTGGGGAACAGCCTGCTTGATCAGACCTCGGCCGGCTGAGACGACATGGATTCCCGGACAGGGGGAAGGCGGATGGCGTGCACAGCACCCGGCGGCTTCGGCTGGATTTAAGTCCCGGATACGGGGAACTGGAAAGATGACGGGAGTGCCTGGCGTTTCCTGTGAGTATAAGCCCCGGATACGGGGAAGGCGGTGAATTAATATGCTTCAGATTATCAATATGTATGTAAATGGCCGCAGGGAAGAACTGGCGGTTGATATACGGGAATCCCTCCTGGAAACCCTGAGGGAGCGCCTGAACCTGACTTCGGTCAAGAAGGGGTGCGGCGTGGGCGAGTGCGGCGCCTGCACGGTGCTGGTGGACGGCGTGGCAGTGGATGCCTGCCTTTATCTGACCATGTGGGCGGAAGGCAAACATATCCTGACAACAGAGGGGCTCAAGTCTCCGACAGGAGAACTGAATCCCATCCAGCAGGCATTTGTGGATGAGGCGGCCGTGCAGTGCGGTTTCTGCACGCCGGGCCTGATCATGACAGCTGTCGAGCTTATGGGAAAGGGGCGGAAATATACGCGGGAGGAGCTGCGCAAAGAAATCGCGGGACATCTCTGCCGCTGCACGGGCTATGAAAATATCCTGAACGCGCTTGAGAAAGTAGTGGGTTATCCCAAAGAACAGGGCGGGGAATGATGCTTCTGCCTGAGGCTGTGTGT
>DGHP01000163.1:9941-13617 GCA_002392705.1 Lachnospiraceae bacterium UBA3845
TATTTGAAATCAGAACCTGTTTCTTACGCGCAGGCACGACGAACCAGAACCCGATTTCCAATGGGCCGTGAACAGTAACTGCTGAGGAACAGAATACCCTTGACAGGAAAAGCAGATACATGCTAGTATGTATCTGCTTTTTAGCGATTTAGCAAGTTAAAGCATTCCCGCAAAAAAGCACAGCCGGGCTTCAGCCCGTAGTACGTATTGGGTAATTCAAATCTGGAGGAGTGGAAAAGATGAAAAAACAGATTCTTGTGTCCTGCTTATGTCTGGCTATGACGGCATCCCTTATGGGCGGGATGAGTGTTTGCGCTGAGGAGACCGGCCTGAACACAGAAGGAAAGCTTGTTGTAGGTTTTGACGCGGAGTATCCGCCTTACGGTTATATGGATGACAACGGCGACTATACCGGATTCGATCTGGAGCTGGCGGAAGCGCTCTGTGAGATCGAGGGCTGGGAGCTGGTCAAGCAGCCGATCGACTGGGATTCCAAGGATGCGGAGCTCAACTCCGGATCCATCGACTGTATCTGGAACGGATTTACCATGGACGGAAGAGAAGATGCCTACACCTTCTCCGTACCTTATGTAAACAACAGCGAAGTTGTCATCACGGCCGAGAATTCCGGCATCAGCTCTCTGGCTGACCTGGAAGGAAAGATCGTCGGCGTGCAGGCTGATTCCGCAGCCCTTACACTTCTGGAAGAGGGCGGCGACCAGGCGGATCTGGGCGCGACTTTCGGAACCCTGCAGCAGTTCGCGGACAACAACACCGCTTTCGCTGAACTTATGGCAGGTTCCCTGGATGCTGTTGCACTGGATATCGGCGTTGCCCTGTATCAGATCAACCGCCGCGAAGGCTATGTGATCCTTGACGAATACCTGAACGCCGAGAAGTACGCGATCGGATTCAAGAAGGGCAATGATACCCTGGCTGAGATCGTCAATAAGGATCTGGGCATTCTTTATGAGAACGGCACTTTCATGGAGCTGGCGGAGAAGTATGAGATCGCCGACATGGTCTGCCTGGCTGAGACCCTCGGTCTTGGCGAAGCGGCGACGGAAGCGGAGACAGAAGCGGAATAAAATCTGCAGCTTCCGGACGGCAACTGAGATGATTGAAAAACTGACATGCCGGGGATGCGTAAGATGCATCCGACGGCATGTCAGTTATCTTCTATGGAGGAACCATGAGATTTTCGGTTATGCTTCAGCAGCTCGGACAGGGCATGCTCAAGTCCATGTCCATTTTTGCCCTGACCCTGCTTTTCTCCCTCCCCCTGGGTCTTTTCGTGTCTTTTGGAAGGATGAGCAGGAACAAGTTTCTCCGGGGCGCGATGAAAGTCTATATCTCGATTATGAGAGGAACGCCCCTGATGCTGCAGCTTCTGGCGGTCTATTTCGGCCCCTATTATCTCTTCGGGGCGAATATCGGCGGCGGCTATCGTTTTACGGCCATCATTATCGCATTTTCCATCAATTACGCAGCTTATTTTGCGGAGATCTACCGGTCCGGGATCGAGTCCATGTCACCGGGGCAGTATGAGGCGGCAAGACTTCTGGGCTACTCCAGATCCAGCACCTTCCTCAAGATTATTTTCCCGCAGGTGATCAAGCGGATTCTTCCTTCAGTCACGAATGAGGTCATCACTCTGATCAAGGATACTTCGCTGGCTTTCTCCCTGGCCTACGCCGAGATGTTCACGATCGCGAAGCAGATCGCGGCGAAGGAGACCAATTTCATGCCCTTCCTTGTTGCCGCTGTCTTCTACTATGTGTTCAATGCTCTTGTCGCGTTCCTGATGGAGCGCCTTGAGAAATCGATGAGCTATTATACCTGAGAAAGGGGGAAGCAGAGATGGCACTTCTGGAAATGAATCATATCCGCAAGCATTTCGGCGGTCTTGAAGTTATCAAAGATATCTCCCTTAAGGTGAATGAAGGTGAGATCCTGTCCATTATCGGCCCTTCCGGATCAGGGAAATCAACGATGCTCCGCTGTGCGGCCATGCTGGAGACGATCGACTCAGGCGAGATTATTTATAACGGAGAACGGGTAGCCTGGGTGGAGCCGGACGGGAAAAAGGTCTATCCGAAAGGGGCGAAGATGAGGGAGGTCGGCTCCCTGTTCGGCCTGGTCTTTCAGAATTTCAACCTTTTTCCGCATTATTCGGTGATGAAAAATATCACGGATCCGCCGATTCACAATCAGAAACGGGGCCGTGATGAGGTGTATGCGGAGGCCAGGCAGCTGCTGAAGAAGATGGGGCTGGAGGACAAGGAGAACGCCTATCCCTGCCAGCTTTCCGGCGGACAGTGCCAGCGCGTCGCCATTGCCAGGGCCCTCGCCCTGAACCCCAAGATCCTCTTCTTTGATGAACCGACCAGCGCGCTGGACCCGGAGCTGACAGGAGAGGTCCTCAAGGTAATCAAATCGCTGGCTGATCTGCATATCGCCATGGTGATTGTTACGCATGAGATGAATTTTGCGAGAGAAATCTCTGATCATATCATTTTCATGGACCAGGGCGTCGTGGCGGTGGAAGGAAACGCGGAGGAAGTTTTCGCCGCGGAGCATGAGAGAATGCAGGCTTTCCTTGGCAAGCTCCGGCACTGAGCGCCTTCACAAAGCCGCTGGCGGATGCTATGGCGCACAGATGAAGTCCGGCGGCTGAAACTGCCGTGCGCCCGGGTGCGATTTTCGCAAGGGCAGAACTGATTATTTTCGTAATACCGCCCCGGCAGAATCGGAGTAATCCATTCTGCCGGGGCTTGTTTTTTGCCGGACGCTGTACTATAATGTCATTCGATTGAGCACAACTTAATTGCAGGAACTGCCGGATAACCCGTATTCCGCTTAAAAGGACAGGCAAAAAGTGCGCAGGCCTGCGCGGAAGATCAGGACGGCGGCTCAGCTTAACCGGAAGAAAGAAGGAGATAGAAGTGGCTAAAATTGACATTATTTCGGGCTTCCTCGGTGCAGGAAAGACAACATTGATCAAGAAGCTGATCAAGGATGTGTTTGCGGGACAGAAGGTTGTCCTGATTGAGAATGAGTTCGGCGAGATCGGTATTGACGGCGGCTTTCTGAAGGATGCGGGCATCAATATTACTGAGATGAACTCCGGCTGCATCTGCTGTTCGCTGGTGGGCGATTTCGCCCAGGCGCTGCGCCAGGTTGTGGATCAGTTCCATCCGGATCATATCCTGATCGAGCCGTCGGGCGTAGGCAAACTGTCGGATGTCCGCAGGGCGATCGAGAATACGGCGAAGGACTGTGATCTTGAGATCGGCTCCCTGGTGACGGTTGCGGATGTCAAGAAGGTCCGCATGTATATGAAGAACTTCGGTGAGTTCTACAACAATCAGATTGAGTCCGCCGGTACCATCATTCTGTCCAGGACACAGGATGTTGACAAGGAAAAGCTGGATGCGGCCATCGCCATGATCCGTGAGAAGAATCCGGATGCGCGCATTATCACCACTCCCTGGGACCAGCTCTCCGGCCAGACGATCCATGACGCCATGCAGCAGTCGGTATCCCTGGCGGATCAGCTCCTGGCGGAAGCAAAGGAGCATCATCATGACGACGATGATGACGAGGATGAATGTGAGTGCGGCTGCCATCATCATCATGACGATGATGAAGAGCATGAGCATCATCACCACCATCA
>DGHP01000101.1 GCA_002392705.1 Lachnospiraceae bacterium UBA3845
GAAAGATGGCAGCGATCAGCAATGATTGGCTTGAACCGCTTAAGCCGGAGTTCGGGAAGCCCTACTATGCTCAGCTTTACCGCAGGATCAAGGATGAATACAGCAGATATGTGGTATATCCTCCGTCCGGCGATATTCTGAATGCATTTTCCCTGACCCCCCTCGGCCGTGTAAAGGTTGTGATTCTGGGCCAGGATCCCTATCATGAACCGGGGCAGGCTCATGGACTGTGTTTTTCCGTGAAGCCGGGAATCGAGATCCCGCCGTCCCTTGTCAATATCTATCAGGAACTGCATGATGACCTGGGATGCTATATTCCGGACAACGGCTGCCTGACCAGCTGGGCGGAGCAGGGCGTACTGCTTCTGAATACGATCCTGACCGTCCGCGCCCACCAGGCATTTTCCCACAGGGGGCTTGGCTGGGAGCAGTTTACCGACGCGGCGATCCGCGCGGTTAACGCCCAGGACCGGCCGATTGTATTTATTCTCTGGGGGAGGCCGGCGCAGGCCAAGAGCATTATGCTTAACAATCCGCGCCACCTGATCCTGAAGTCCCCTCATCCGAGTCCGCTTTCTGCCTACAGGGGCTTCTTCGGGAGCAGGCCTTTTTCCGCCGCGAACCATTTTCTCGAAGCGAACGGGGTGGAGCCGGTCAACTGGCAGATTCCGAACGTTTCCGGGCAGTAACGGCTGAGGGACAGCCCTGAAAGATGACCTTGAATGACGGCCCTGAGAGATGGTCCAGAGAACGTCACTCTAAATGCAACACAAACATATGCAACAGTACAGACTGCAATAATCATATTTATGATTGCACAACGGACAGAATTGTGTTATGATTTCCTCATGACACAGTTCTGTTTTTTTCTTTGCGGACCGCTTACGGTCCGGTCTTACTCATTCATTTCTTTTATCATTTGTAACGATTCAGCACCCCGGGAATCAGGAGTGAAATCTGAACGGGAAGCTTGCTTACCGGGCAGATTTTGCAGCGGAGTCCAAGGCGGCCAAGACGCGAAGCGCCTCTGCCCACCGGCAATGAAGGCTGCGAAGCAACCTGGGTCTGGGGGACTGAACAGTTGCTGTCATTTCAATAAGGAGAAAAATCATATCATGGACTATCAGACCTTTCTTCAGAAAATCAGGGAACTGACATCGGAAGCACTGGGAGACGCCTATCGTGTGGAACTGTCGGCTGTACCGAAAAACAACGGAGTCAGGATGGATGCCATCATGATTTTCAGGGCGGATGAAAACATTGCCCCGACGATCTATCTGCAGCCGTTTTATGAGTCCTACCTTCTGAATCATTCCGTCAAAGAAAGCGCGAAGGCGGTTCTGGACCGCTATTTCTGTTCGGTTCCCGCGGCATGGAGCGATCTTACTGAATTCACGGATCCGGACAGAGTGCGGGACCGGATTGTGTTCCGGCTCATTAATTATGAGAAAAACAGGGAACTTCTGTCATCTGTTCCGCATCTGAGATACCTGAACCTGGCCCTTGTATATTGCGTGCAGTTTGAATCGGAACAGATCGGCACAGCGTCCTTCCTTGTGAAAAACCCCCTTCTGAGCAGCTGGGACATGGATCAGCAGGAGCTTTCCGCTCTTGCGGAAGAAAATACGCGACATCTGCTTCCTTTCTCTTTTATGACCCTGGCGGAACTGATGAACCGTTTCGGGCCGGCGAAGGAAGGGATACCGTTCCGGGAATCCGGGCAGGAGACGGACTCTGCTGATCTGCCGGTCTATGCGCTGACGAACAGAAGCTGCAGCTACGGAGCCTACTGGATTACTGTTCCGGAACTGATGAAAAAGATCTGCGGCCGTCTTGAGGATGACGCCTATATTCTGCCCAGCTCGGTGCATGAATGCATGATTGTCCCCGCGGGACGGCATGAAGACCCGCGGGAACTGGCCACCATGGTGCGGTCCATCAACCGGGAATGCGTAGAGGAACAGGAAGTGCTGGCCGACTGCGTCTACAGGTGTTCCAGGGAGAGCGGTATTCTTGAGATCTGCGCATGAAACATGATCTTTTTCTCTCTGAGAATTTTTTGCATCTCTGAGGATTCATCTCTGCATCTCCGAAAATTATTATATGCATCTCTGAAAATTGATTTTTGCACCTCTGAAAGTTTGACTTTGCTATCCTCATATGATATGATAAATGCGTTTTGAAGCAGTATATAACTGCGATACGCGCATCTGTAGCTCAGGGGATAGAGCAGCGGTTTCCGGTACCGCGTGTCGGGGGTTCGATTCCCTCCAGATGCGTTTTCTTTTTCGGGAGATTTTCCCGAAGGGATTTCCTGCACTGAGTTTTTTTGAGAGCCGTCAGCGGCTCTGGAGGGCGGGCCATGTTAGATAATTTCAGAGAGTGGCTTTCCGATAATCTGCGGTACATTCTGCTCGGACTGGCAGTTGTGCTGATCCTTGTGATCGGCGTATGCATCTTCCGCCTTGTGGGAGGAAGTTCTTCCGGAAAGAAGAGCGGAAAACCGAAGCAGAATCCTGTTGAGACAGAAGAGGTTACGGAAGCGAACGTGACGCCGGTCACCAGTGTGCCGGAACTTGCCACGACAGATCTTGTCCGTGACGATCCTGCGATTCTGGAGCTGGTTACAAAGTATTATACCGCTGCCGCCGCGAAGGATACGGCCGCGCTTTCCGCGATCGTTGATCCGTGGAATTCGGAAGTGGAGGCAGGGATTCTCTCGAACAACATGATCGAGAGCTATGAGAATATCGCCACCTATTCGAAGGCAGGACCCGCAGAGGATTCCTATGTGGTCTATGCTTACTATGAAGGGAAGATCACAGGCATTTCGACAGCGGTTCCGAGTCTGAGCATGCTGTATGTGATCCGCAGCAGTGCGGGGAACCTGGTTGTTTCCGACCGGCACGCTTCCCAGGAGGTATCCGATTATCTGAATTCTGTGTCTTCTGATGACGATGTGCAGAAGCTGATCGAGGATGTCAACAGGATGTGTGACGCTGCCATGAATTCCGATCCGGCGCTGAAGGCCTTTATGAACGGTCTGTCCGGTGCGGAGCCTTCCACGGAAGCGGCAGAGAGCGGCAGTACCGCGGCGGGCGGAACAGCGACCGCGATCTCGGGCGTCAATGTCCGTTCAGAGGCAAGCACGAACGGCGCGATCCTCGCAGTCCTCTATGAAGGCCAGGTGGTTAACGTTGTCGG
>DGHP01000065.1 GCA_002392705.1 Lachnospiraceae bacterium UBA3845
GAACTCCACACACAGCCTCAGACAGTAGCATCGAAGATGCGTCATACGTGCGCAGCACGGATGGTCTACTCTGTACGCTATTCCACTATGCAGCAAAGCTGCCAAGTGGAATATGCGTGTGGCCTGATGTGTGGGGGACCGTGAATAGTAACCCCGGATCTCATCAGAACAGAGGATTCCCGGCAGCAATATACAGGCGCCGTCTCAGCACTCCCGTATTTAACCTGCGGCTTTGTGGAAATCGTATAAAACTTCCCTGTCATCATACTTTCTTCTGCACCTTGTGAACCATTTGTGCTATACTCAGTAGCAGTATAAGGGAGGAGGCCATATCAATATGGAAGACGAAATGAAAACACCTGTAACTGAAGCTGCAGCAACTGCCGCTGAAACGGCAGAAGAAGCAATAAACACAGCCGCAGAAACAGCTGCCGGCGCAGCTGCGGAAGCTGCCGTGGAGACAGCTGCTGAGGCTGCCGGTGCAGCTGCGGAAGCCGCCGCTGAAGCTGTCGATGCCGCCGCGGACGCAGCCAGCATCCCGGTTCCGGCTGTTGCCGGCGCAGAAGAAAAGGCTGAGAGCATGGCTGACTATGAGGCGGAGCTGAATGCTTCCTTCCGCCGGATCAACGAAGGAGACAAGATCAGCGGAACAGTCATAGGAGTTGATGAAGACAAGATCACCGTCGACATCAATTACTACACGGACGGCATCATCCGCAGAGAGGATATCAGTGACGATCCGGATTACAACATTCAGGAGCGCATCAAAGTCGGACAGCCGATCGAAGCTACCGTTATCCGTACCGATGACGGACACGGCCATATCCTTCTGTCCATGAAGGAAGCGGCGACCCTTGCAGCCTGGGAACGCCTCAGGAGCCTGAAGGACAGCCAGGACAATGTAACCGTCCGGATCAGCGGCATCACAAAGGGCGGCGCCATCGCCAATCTGGAAGGCATCCGCGCATTCATTCCCGCGTCCAAGCTCAGCCTTGGCTACGTCGAGGAAAATGATCTGAACGACTGGCTCGGCAAGAGCATCGAAGCGCGTGTCATCACCGCCCAGGAAGAAGGCAGCCGTCTTGTTCTCTCCGCGAAGGAAATCCTGCGTGAAAAAGAAGCCGAGGAGCGCAAGACCCGGATTTCGAATGTTGAAGTCGGCCTTGTAACAGAAGGAACCGTGGAGACCATTAAAGATTACGGCGCATTCATCAACCTCGGCAAGGGGCTCAGCGGACTCCTCCACGTCTCCCAGATCGTCAACCGCAGGATCAAGACTCCTTCCGAAGTTCTGAAAGAAGGCGACAAGGTCAAGGTCAAGGTCATCGCGGTCAAGGACGGAAAGCTCAGCCTGAGCATGAAAGCCCTTGAAGAAGACGCTCCCGCTGAAGAAGTTGAGGAAGTGACCTTCAAGCTGCCCGAAAGCAAAGAGATCGGAACCAGCCTGGGTTCCCTGCTCAAGGGACTGAAGCTGTAAAGCGGTTTTTCATATTTATACTGACAGACAGGCCGGTTAATAAGCGGACAGGGCAGATATCATCTCCCTGTCCGCCTGTTTTCCGTAAGCGGGATCATCTGCAGAATACGGCATCACTGCAGAATGCGGCATCACTGCAGAATGCGGCATCGATATAGAAAAGACCCGAGGCAGCATCACACTGTCCCGGGTCCTTTTTATGTCTGTTTATTGTATGACTGGCTGCCAGTCTATGATTGCGGGCTGCGCCGCGCCCGGCGCCGCAGTCATCTGATTTCTTTTCCTGTGTCCGTTTTCCTTCCGTCCTTCAGGAACATTTCCCGGAATCAGCGAAGGATTCCCGGAATCAGTGGAAGAGGCCTCCGAACCAGTCTTTAACCTTATCCGTAAAGGTCGGCTCCGGCAGCTTCTCCCCGTACTTGTTGCACTGATAGGACTCCGCATTGCCTCCGCCTGCGTCGTATTTCAGATACCAGTAATGCGTGGACAGATGGATGCCGCGGACTCCGTCGATCAGGCAGTGCGGCTGAACCTTGATCCGCCCGTCGAAGGCCTTCTCAGTCGGGATATGGATCGTCACTACATGGACGCCCGGCCTGACCTCCTCCGAATTTGTCCAGGAAACATAATCCTTTCCGTTCACGGTATAGCCGTACATATGCAGGGAAGTACGGAAGCCGTCCACCTGCTCGCTGGTCACATTCGACAGCGTGACCGTGATAGTCTGTGTCTCCGGATCATAGTTGCCGTACTTGATGTCCGCCGTCACTTCCTTCAGATTGGACTGCTCATCCATCCAGTCGGAAGCCTTCTGCAGCTCTGTATTGACAAAATCAAGTCCGTCTCGCTCAACTAGCGTATCCTTATCTGAGAACAGATTTGTGCCCAGGCCGAGCCGGTCGCCCTCGATCTCAACTCCCATGGCCGCAAGGGTGGTCGGGAAATTGTCGATCGTCGCGTACTCCCGGTAATCGTCGCGGACCGGCTCCACCGCAGAATTCAGGTAGCAGGTATAGACCTTCCTGCGGTAATCGAAGGCGGCATCCGCGCAGAATTCCTTATTCATGGTCGGATGGTCGCCGGAAAGGATGATCGTCGTATTCTCATACCAGTCCTGCTGCATGCACCAGTCAAGGAATTCCATGACCTGCGTGTCGGAGCAGCTGATGACATTGGCGTACTGGCTGCCATGCTCCTTACCGCACAGGCGGCAGACATAGCCCTCCGGATAATGCGTATCGACCGTAAGAAGGGTGAAGTCAAACGGCTCCCCGCCCGAGGCAAGATCCGTCAGACGCTCCTTCGCGTAGTCAAAGAGCTTTTCATCCTCAAAGCCCCACCATACCTTATAATCCGACGGGAGCTTCCCACCTTCGCCGGTATAGTAGACCCAGTCATGGAAATTGAAATTCCCGTGCTCGGTAAAGCAGAGCCTTCTTCCTCCGAAGGTCGCGTCAGAGCCGAAGCACATATCCATCTGATATCCCTGCTTCTGCAGGATATCTCCCAGGCAGGTCAGATTGGTAAAGAAAGAATCCTGGGTATTCATGAAGTTGGTTCCGACACCGTTGATCTCGATCGGAATCTTCAGCGGAAGTCCGCTGGTCGCGGCCCACATGCCGCCCATGGTCCAGGTCGTGTACTTAAGGGAATTCCCTCCGTCCAGAATACTGCTGTCTGAGCCGGAGAAGTTTTCATTCTCCTTGGAAAGGGCGGTCAGCTTCGGAATATAGTTCTCATCGAACAGTCCGCCGCTCGCCTTATCCGCGTAGGAGACCTCCATTGATTCCAGGAAAATGTAGATCAGATTCCTCTTCTTTTCCGGGAAGGTCAGCGCTGTCGCTGCCGGATCAACATAATTATCCTCAATATAGGTGGATTTTTCTCCCAGGCTGTTGATATGGGTGGAAATGCCCATCCGGGTCCAGAAGCGGTAGATCTGAAAAGCGCCGAACAGGACGCCCGCGACCGCGCAGGCCGGAAGAAACCATCTTCTCAGAATCACGAACGCTTTGCCGGTCCGCTCCGGCTTCCCCGGTCTTCCCTTCAGGAAATAGTACCGGATCAGGGCAACTGCCAGAACAATCAGCACAGATGGAAGCACGGCGTAGAGGAGATAGTTGATAATAATCCCCGAATCCGTTCCCTTCAGCGGCTGGGTCAGGGTAAACATGATCTCATCCAGCGTGAGATCTCCCCATTCATCCAGCGCCCACTGCGCGGTTCTCCCCACGATGAGGAAGAAAATCATCACAAAATACAGAAGAAAGCGGATAACCTTCCACCTGAGTTTTTCCGCCGGGGCAGATTTCACTTTTTTCGTCTCTGCCTTCTTAGGAGAAACCGGGGCGCTATCCGCACTGGTTTTTTCTTCTTTTGTCTCTTTGCTGCTCATTTTAAATCACTCCAAACAAACCTGAACACAGATGTCAATCATAAAACATACATAGTTCTGTTCAACTAAGCACGCGAAGTATTATAGCAGTTTCGTTTTTAGCAAACAATATGAAATATGCATTATTCACAGGGAATTCATTCCCGGGCGTTCAGGGCCGTCTCCTGCTTCCGTACCGAAAGGCCGGGCATCCTTGACTGTCCC
>DGHP01000192.1:0-8336 GCA_002392705.1 Lachnospiraceae bacterium UBA3845
GGAACCCCCTGCTGGAGGTGAATCCGGGCGGCGCGCCCTGCAATGTTCTCTCCATGCTGGAAAACTGGGGAGACAGGACAGCTTTTATCGGCAAAGTAGGGGATGATATGTTCGGCCGTCTTCTCACAGAAGCTGTTCAGAGCGTCGGAGTGGATACAAAAGGCCTCTGTGTGGATCCGGCAGTGCATACGACACTTGCTTTTGTCCATACCTATGAAGACGGGGACCGCGATTTTTCTTTCTACAGGAATCCGGGAGCGGATATGATGCTGAAGAAGGAAGAGGTGAATCTGGAACTTTTGAAGGATACCAGGATTTTCCATTTCGGAACCCTCTCCTCCACGCACGAAAAAGTGCGGGAAGCGACCCGTTTCGCCCTGGCTGAGGCAAAGGCGGCCGGGGCCGTGATCTCCTTTGATCCCAATCTGAGAGAACCCCTCTGGGACGACCTCGAGGATGCGAGAAGAGAGATCGACTATGGCCTGAGACATTGCGACGTACTGAAGATTTCGGACAATGAAGTGGAGTTCATGTGCGGAACGGATGACTATGATAAGGGTGCTGCGCTCCTGAAGGAGAAGTACAATATCCCGCTCATCCTCATCACGCTCGGGAAAAACGGCAGCAGGGCCTACTACAGGGATCTGCGCGTGGACGCGGCTCCTTTCCTGCAGAAGAATACCATCGAGACGACCGGAGCCGGGGATACCTTCTGCGCCACATCTCTTCACTATGTTCTGAAATACGGGATCGACGGCTTCAATGAGGAAAAACTCAGAGAACTCCTTGTTCACGCGAACGCGGCCGCGTCCCTGATCACAACCCGCAAGGGCGCCCTGAAGGTAATGCCGACGGCGGAGGAAGTGAACGCACTGGCATCGCAGGCCTGACGGCGGAAAGGAAAGCGGGACTGAATACGGCGTAGAAACCTGCCGCAAGGAGGTTTCAGACATATACTTTTCTCACTCCTGATGACAGCCCTGGCCTTTTGGTCAGGGCTGTCACATGAGATGTATACGGAACTTTTTCCTCAGTCGGGACGGGATTGGATATTTCATGGTGTTTGATATGAAAGCAAGAATGATCAGAATACTCTGCGCGGCCGCGTTCCTTGCCCTGGGACTGGGCGGCTGCAGCAGGAGCCAGATGAACTACCAGATTGCGGAGGCGATCGGGACTGCCGGCATGTACGAGAATAATGAGCCGGTTGAAACGCCGCAGATGGCCGAGAAGCGAAAAGCGCAGGAGGAGTCTGACCGCGCGGAGACGGAGCTGGTATCGGTTCTGGACCGGGCCAGAACGCTCGCCCTCGGATATAATTATGAAGACGCGCTGGAGGTCCTTGATACGATCACAGGCCAGCAGTCCCAGGACGAAAGAGTCCTGGCTGCCCGCAGCGAGTATGAGCAGGGCGGTTCCAGTCTGGAAAAATGGGAGGGCACGATCCCGCATCTGTGCTTCCCCTGCCTGATTGAGGATTCCATGATGGCTTTCGACGGGGACAGCCTGGCCTATACCTACAGCAACAGCATGGTGACGACCCGCGAGTTTAAGCGGATTCTGCAGAGCCTGTATGACAACCATTATGTCCTGATCGACATCCACAGTATCGCCGGACCGGTCACGGACGACAGGGGAACCACGACGGTGGAAACTCTGAATCTGAAGGTTCCGTCAGGCAAAAGGCCGATCATTCTCTCCCAGGACAACCTTACCTATGAGGACGTCAAAAACGGCGACGGCATAGCCACAAAACTGGTGCTGGATGAGGATGGCAAAGTAAAGGCGAAGTATACGGACAGCGGCGGGCATGATCTGGTCGGTGATTACGATTTCATACCGATCCTGGACAGCTTTATCGAAGAGCATCCGGATTTCTCCTATCAGGGAGCGCGCGGAATCGTATCGGTATCCGGCGCCCAGGGCGTCTTCGGATATGACCTGCCGGAAACCGGTGCTGCCGACGGAAACAGCGGCGCGCTGACCTCCTCCAGGCTCACCGCGGCCGACATGACGCCGGAGCAGAAGGCGGTGGCGGATATCAGCGCCGCACTGAGGGCGGAAGGATGGAACATCGCCAGCGCAGGCTGGTCTCACGGATATATGAACAGCATGTCCGCCCAGGAGTTTGTCTCCGAGATCGACAAGTGGATGTCAGGGGTCGGGGTGCTGACAGGGAACGCGGATATCCTCTTTTATCCCTACGGAGCGGAGGTGTCCTATCCGGGCGACAATCTGGATTACCTGACCGGCCACGGCTTCATCTACCTCTGCGGCCTCTGGGCGGATACCGATTACAGGGAGGTCACGGATGAATACATGCGCATGACCAGACGTTTCATCGACGGCTATACGCTCCAGAACGCTCCTCATTATTTCACGGATTTCTTTGTTACGGAAAACGTCCTGGATGAAGACCGGTGAACGGATGAAGCACCGGACTTAAAATCCCGTGAGTGGTGACACTCGTACCGGTTCGATCCCGGTCGCCGGCAATCGTAGAAGCCTCTGAAATGCCTTTAGAATGGATTTTCAGAGGCTTCTTGCATTATTTCCCGAGCTGAGGAAGCGGCCTTTTCCAGGGGCGGATTTCTCATGAAAATCGACCATGAAGCGGCAGAAACAGAAGATCTTTTTTTACATTGACTTGCTTTCATGTGCTGTGATATAATTTTCGGGCGTATGGAAGCGGATCAGAGGAGACGATCCTCTTTCTGATCCGGAAAACAGTAATAAGCGGCTGTTTTCTGCGACACTTTAGAAAGAGAGCGAGGTGGAAGTTGTGCGTACACGAATCACATTGGCATGCACGGAATGCAAACATCGTAACTACAACTTGACGAAAGAGAAGAAAAACCATCCCGAGCGGATGGAAGTTAAAAAGTACTGCCCTTTCTGCAAGAGACACACAGCACACAAGGAAACAAAGTAAGCGTCTGATCGATTCGTTTTGAGGTAGGAATTATGGCGAAAGAAGAAGGTTCCAGAGCAAGAACCTGGTGGGAAGGTGTCAAAGGAGAATTCCGGAAGATTATCTGGCCCAGCCAGGATGATCTTGTGAAGCAGACCACCGTGGTAACAGTGGTATCGATCATTCTCGGCATAATCATTGCTATCCTGGATTACCTGATCCAGCATGGCATTGACTGGCTGATCAGCTTGTGAACAGTTTCCTTGCACATGCGAAAGACAGGGTGATGAGATGGCAGAAGCGTACTGGTATGTAGCCCACACTTATTCCGGATATGAGAACAAGGTCAAGGCCAATCTTGAGAAGATGATCAAGAACCGGAACCTGGAAGAGCAGATCTTCGAGGTACGCGTTCCGGTCCAGGAAGTGGTCGAGATCCGGAAGACGGAAGACGAGGGTACTGAGAAGGTAGAATATACCGAGAGCGGAGAGCGGAAGCCTCCGAAAAAGAAGAAAGCACCGGTTCAGAAGGTCGTCAAGAAGAAGCTCTTTCCCGGATATGTGTTTGTTCATATGATTATGAACGAAGACAACTGGTACCTGGTAAGGAATACCAGGGGAGTGACCGGTTTTGTCGGTTCCGAGCCCACCAGGCCGGTTCCGCTTACCGAGGAGGAGATGCTGAACCTCGGCGTTCAGGCGCCTGCCGTGGCACCCGGATTCGAGATCGGTGATTCTGTCAGAGTCATTAACAGTGCATGGGTCAACAACCCTGTCGGCGTTATAAGAGAAATCGATGTGAGTAAGCAGACTGTAAAGATCAGTATTCCGGAATTTATGAACGGTACACCGGTCAGCATGGATTTCACGGACATCACAAAGATTTAATCACTTTAGTGGGAGGGACTCCCCGCTAATACCACAAGGAGGTTTATATTATGGCAAAGAAAGTTACAGGATATATCAAACTGCAGATCCCGGCAGGCAAGGCTACTCCTGCTCCGCCGGTCGGCCCGGCGCTCGGACAGCATGGCGTCAATATCGTGCAGTTCACGAAGGAGTTCAATGCGAGAACCGCTGATAAGGGTGACCTGATCATCCCGGTCGTTATCACAGTTTATGCCGACCGCAGCTTCAGCTTCATCACCAAGACTCCGCCGGCTCCGGTACTTCTGAAAAAAGCCTGCAATCTGAAGACTGCATCCGGTACCCCGAACAAGGTTAAGGTTGCCACCATTTCCAAGGACAAAGTACGCGAGATCGCTGAGACAAAGATGCCGGATCTGAACGCAGGATCCATCGAGGCAGCTATGAGCATGATCGCAGGAACAGCCCGGAGCATGGGGATTGTAGTCGAGGATTGACACTTAAGTGGGAGGGTAGATCCCGCGAACACCACCAGGAGGTAAAAAATGAAAAGAGGAAAGAAATACGCAGAAGCTGCGAAGCAGTTCGAGCGTTCCCAGCTTTATGAAGTAAGTGATGCAGTGAGTCTTGTAAAGAAGGTTGCTGTTGCCAAATTTGATGAGACCATCGAAGTTCATATCAGAACCGGCTGCGACGGACGTCATGCAGATCAGCAGATCCGCGGCGCTGTCGTACTTCCCCACGGCACAGGCAAGACCGTCCGTGTTCTCGTGTTCGCAAAGAACCTGAAGGCGGATGAGGCACAGGCTGCCGGTGCGGATTATGTCGGAGCTGAGGAACTGATTCCGAAGATCCAGAATGAAGGATGGCTGGATTTTGATGTTGTAGTCGCTACCCCGGATATGATGGGCGTTGTCGGACGTCTGGGCCGTGTCCTCGGACCCAAGGGCCTGATGCCGAACCCGAAGGCCGGCACCGTGACCATGGATGTCACCAAGGCGATCAACGATATCAAAGCCGGTAAGATCGAGTACAGACTGGACAAGTCAAATATCATTCATGTGCCAATCGGAAAAGCTTCTTTCACAGAAGAACAGTTAACGGACAACTTCCAGACGCTTATGGATGCGATCGTTAAGGCAAGACCGGCGGCGCTCAAGGGCCAGTTCCTCAAGAGCGTAGTCATGGCTCCGACCATGGGCCCGGGCGTGAAGCTCAACCCTGTCAAGTTCGGCTGATTCTCCGGTCAGTAAGATTTGTCGCATTTCAGAGGACCTGCGCTTTGCGCAGGTCCTTTTTATCTGATTAAAGACGGCTTCCGCTTCCCTTGCCCCTGCGCGTCAAAGACAGGCTTTCTTTTTCTGCAGGCACGACGAGCCGGAACACGATTTTAAACAGGCCGTATTTGAAATCAGAACCTGTTTCTTACATGCAGGCACGACGAACCAGAATCTGATTTCAAAATTGTCGTGAATAGTAACCGTGAATGAAAACATTTTAAGAAGGTGCTTGACAAGCTTTGTCCGGGGTGGTATCTTAGCGAAGATGACTGCCGAAGACAGCAGGTTCCCTGATGGGTACAATGGAAGGCTTGCCGACCGCCTGCCGAGGAAGTATGAATTCTTTCAGGATTTTTACGCCTCTCTGTTCTGGCAGAGGGGCTTTTCTATGTTTCAGAAGCGGTCATTACCAAAATCTGAAAAGGAGGTAATGGTTCATGGCAAAAGTGGAACTCAAGAGACCCATCGTTGAAGAGATCGCCGAGAATGTCAAGGGAGCGGATTCCGTCATCCTGGTGAACTATCTTGGTATCAATGTGGCCGGTGACACGGCTCTGCGCAAGGAACTGCGTGAAGCAGGCGTTGTCTACAAGGTTTACAAGAATACCATGATGAACTTCGCGTTCAAGGGTACAGATTATGAGCCGCTGTGCGAGCATCTTGAGGGAGCGAACGCAATCGCGATCTCCAAAGACGACGCAACAGCCGGTGCGCGCATCATTAAGAAACACCTGAAGGCGAACCCGACAATCAAGATGATGGCGGGTATCGTTGAAGGCAAGTATTATGATGAAAAAGCTGTAGAGATGCTGGCGGATATCCCGTCCAGAGAAGTCCTTCTCGGCAGACTGTTCGGTTCGATGCAGTCCCCGGTTGCGAACTTCGCACGTGTCATCAAGCAGATCGCCGAGAAAGACGGCGGAGAGGCTCAGGTCGAGGCCTGATCACGATTATAATCATATACGGAGGATATTATTATGGCAAAACTTACTACTGCCGAGTTTATCGAAGCGATCAAGGAACTCAGCGTTATGGAACTGAATGACCTCGTAAAGGCCTGCGAAGAAGAGTTTGGTGTCTCCGCAGCAGCGGGCGTAGTTGTTGCAGGTCCGGCAGCAGCTGAAGAAGTTGAAGAGAAGACCGAGTTCGATGTTGAGCTGACTGAGATCGGCCCGAACAAGGTTAAGGTTATCAAGGTTGTCCGTGAGGCTACCGGTCTTGGCCTGAAGGAAGCGAAGGATCTGGTTGATTCCGCTCCGAAGATGGTCAAGGAGCAGGTCTCCAAGGCTGAGGCTGATGATCTCAAGGCTAAGCTGGAAGAGCAGGGCGCGAAGGTTACCCTTAAGTAATCCAGACTCGTCATCAGAATATAAGGACAGGCTCCGGAAGAGTTTTCTTCCGGAGCTTTTTTTGGCTTTTTCGCTATCATTCACGGCTCTCCACACATCAGGCCACCCGCATATTCCACTTGGCAGCTTTGCTGCTTAGTGGAATAGCGTACAGAGTAGACCATCCGTGCTTCGCACGTCTGCCGCATCTTCGATGCTTCTGTCGGAGGCTATGTGTGGAGTTCCTGCTTCGCAGGCCTAATTTGAAATCAGAACCTGTTTCTCCTGCATGCACGACGAACCAGAATCTGATTTCAAATGGCCGTGAATAGGAACTTTTGTTTCAAAAAACATTTGACAGAAGGCCGCCGGAGTAGTATGATGTACGTTGCATTATTGTCCATGAGTCTGTCATGGGGGTTAGTGCGCCCTTAAAGCGAGTTTATTGACGACTGCAGAAAGACAGAGGTGAAACGTTAATGGAAAAAAACAGAATTCGCCCGGTTAAAACAGGCAGAAGCCTCCGTATGAGCTTCCAGCGTCAGGCGGAAGTCCTCGGGATGCCCAACCTGATTGAGGTTCAGAAGGCATCTTACAAATGGTTCACGGAGGAAGGCCTGAAGGAAGCATTCGCGGATATATCACCGATCGAGGACTATGGCGGAAAGCTCAGCCTCGAATTTGTGGATTTCAAGGTGGCCGAGGATGACGTGAAGTACACGATTGAGCAGTGTGCGGAGCGCGATGCTACCTACGCAGCTCCCCTGAACGTGCGTGTGAGACTCCATAACAAAGAGAATGATGAGATCAGCGAACACAAGATCTTCATGGGAGATCTGCCGCTGATGACCGAGAACGGCACATTTGTCATCAACGGTGCCGAGCGTGTTATCGTCAGCCAGCTGGTCCGTTCACCGGGCATCTATTACGGTATCACCCACGACAAGATCGGAAAGAAGCTGTATTCCTGCACCGTCATTCCCAACAGAGGAGCCTGGCTTGAGTATGAGACAGACTCTAATGATGTTTTTTACGTCCGGGTTGACCGTACCAGAAAGGTGCCGGTCACAGTGCTGGTCCGCGCTCTCGGAGTAGGCACCAACCAGGAGATCATCGACCTGTTCGGAGATGAGCCCAAGGTGGCCGCGACTCTGGCAAAGGACGAGGCTACGGATTATGAGTCCGGCCTGAAGGAACTGTACAAGAAGATCCGTCCGGGAGAGCCTGTTGCGGTGGAGAGCGCGGAGACGCTCATCACCGGCATGTTCTTTGACCCGAGGCGTTATGACCTGGCAAGAGTCGGCCGTTATAAATATAATAAGAAGCTTCAGCTGCGCAACCGTATCGCGGGACATACCCTCGCGGAGGACGTGGTGGATGAGAGTACAGGTGAGATCCTGGCCGAGGCCGGCACCAACGTCACGAAGGAACTGGCGGACGAGATCCAGAACGCCGCTGTTCCCTATGTAATCGTTGAGACGGATGGCCATAATGTGAAGGTCCTCTCCAGCATGATGGTTGACCTGACCCACTGGGTGGAGTGCGATCCGGAGAGTCTCGGCATCACGGAGATGGTTTACTATCCCGTCCTGAGAGAACTCATGGATGAGAATCCGCTCCACGAGGATCTGCTGGAGGCGATCAGGCTTCATGCCCATGACCTCGTTCCCAAGCATATCACAAAGGAAGATATTCTCGCGTCCATCAACTACAACATGCATCTGG
This sequence comes from Lachnospiraceae bacterium UBA3845, assembly GCA_002392705.1. Taxonomy (GTDB): domain Bacteria; phylum Bacillota; class Clostridia; order Lachnospirales; family Lachnospiraceae; genus Porcincola. The sequence goes on from DGHP01000192.1 coordinate 8,112, forward strand.
AGTACGGGATCGGCAATGACGATGACATCGACCATCTCGGCAACCGCCGGATCCGTGCCGTGGGCGAACTGCTCCAGAATCAGTACAGAATCGGTCTGAGCCGTCTGGAGCGCGTTGTGCGCGAGCGTATGACGACCCAGGAGCCGGAGGGCATCACCCCGCAGTCCCTGATCAATATCAAGCCGGTTACTGCCGCGGTGAAGGAGTTCTTCGGATCCTCCCAGC
>DGHP01000192.1:8401-8559 GCA_002392705.1 Lachnospiraceae bacterium UBA3845
GTTCATGGACCAGAACAATCCTCTGTCCGAGCTGACCCATAAGAGACGTCTGTCCGCACTGGGCCCGGGCGGTCTGTCCAGAGACCGGGCCGGATTCGAGGTCCGCGACGTTCACTATTCCCATTACGGGAGGATGTGCCCCATCGAGACGCCTGAAG
>DGHP01000196.1:0-495 GCA_002392705.1 Lachnospiraceae bacterium UBA3845
CTGGGCAAGAACCCGCTGATCGGTTTCATGACCTGGGAAGGCTACAACTATGAGGACGCTGTTCTTCTGAGCGAGCGCCTGGTCATGGATGACGTCTATACTTCTGTCCACATCGAGGAATATGAGGCTGAGGCCAGAGACACCAAGCTCGGGCCGGAGGAGATTACCCGCGATGTTCCGGGCGTCGGCGACGATGCCCTGAAGGATCTCGACGAGCGCGGCATTATCCGCATCGGCGCCGAGGTCAGGGCAGGGGATATCCTGGTCGGAAAGGTCACGCCCAAGGGCGAGACCGAGCTGACCGCCGAGGAACGCCTGCTTCGCGCGATCTTCGGTGAGAAGGCAAGAGAAGTCAGGGATACGTCCCTGAAGGTTCCGCACGGCGAGTATGGCATCATCGTCGCGGCAAAGGTGTTCACGCGCGAGAACGGCGATGAACTCAGCCCCGGTGTGAACCAGTCCGTACGTATCTATATCGCACAGAAGAGAAAGATC
>DGHP01000196.1:572-1113 GCA_002392705.1 Lachnospiraceae bacterium UBA3845
CGTCACGGAAACAAGGGTGTTGTCTCCCGCGTACTTCCGGTGGAGGATATGCCTTTCCTGCCGAACGGCCGGCCGCTGGACATCGTCCTGAACCCGCTGGGCGTTCCCTCCCGTATGAATATCGGGCAGGTCCTGGAGATCCATCTGAGCCTTGCGGCGATGGCGCTGGGCTTCCATGTCTCAACGCCCGTCTTTGACGGCGCCAACGAGACAGATATCCAGGATACGCTGGAACTGGCCAACGACTACGTCAATATGGACTGGGATGCCTTTAAGGCAAAGCACGAGGGAGAACTGCTCCCGGCCGTGCTGGAATATCTGTATGACCACAGGGATCACCGGAATCTGTGGAAGGGAGTTCCGATCAGCAGGGACGGCAAGGTTCAGCTGAGGGACGGCCGCACCGGTGAGCCTTTCGACGGTCCGACCACGATCGGACATATGAATTATCTGAAGCTTCACCACCTGGTGGATGACAAGATCCATGCGCGCTCCACAGGTCCTTATTCCCTGGTTACGCAGCAGCCTCTGGGCGGCAAGG
>DGHP01000196.1:1195-4523 GCA_002392705.1 Lachnospiraceae bacterium UBA3845
TGGAGGTCTGGGCCCTCGAGGCCTACGGCGCGTCCTACACCCTGCAGGAGATCCTGACCGTCAAGTCAGACGACGTGATCGGACGTGTCAAGACCTACGAGGCGATCATCAAGGGCGAGAATATCCCTGAACCGGGTATTCCGGAGTCCTTCAAGGTCCTGCTCAAGGAACTGCAGTCTCTGGCGCTTGACGTGCGCGTGCTCAAGGATGACGGAAGCGAAGTGGAGATCATGGAGAATATCGACTACGGCGATACCGACATGAGACATATCCTGGACGATGACCGGAGATTTGCCGGCAGCTCAAACCAGGAGTCCTTCTCCTCACACGGCTTCCAGACCCAGGAGCTTGTGGACGGCGAGGCCCAGGACGTGGAAGAGGAGCAGCCGGAAGGCGATGATCTTTCATTTATCGAGGAAAGCTTCGATGATGACGCTGCGGATATGGCAGCGGACGGCTTTATGGATCCCGAAGATATGAACGAGTGAAAGGAGAGCTTTCATGGCAGAGAATACGGCGAATGAAGTGTATCAGTCCATGACATTTGACGCGATCAAGATCGGCCTGGCATCTCCCGACAGGATCAGGGAGTGGTCCCACGGTGAGGTGAAGAAGCCGGAGACGATCAACTACAGGACACTGAAGCCGGAAACCGACGGTCTGTTCTGCGAGAGAATCTTCGGGCCCAGCAAGGACTGGGAATGCCACTGCGGAAAATACAAGAAGATCCGCTATAAGGGTGTAGTCTGCGACCGCTGCGGCGTTGAGGTTACAAAATCCAGCGTAAGAAGAGACCGCATGGGCCACATTGAGCTTGCGGCTCCCGTCTCCCATATCTGGTATTTCAAAGGGATCCCGTCCAGAATGGGCCTGATCCTGGACATGTCTCCAAAGGAACTGGAGAAGGTCCTGTATTTCGCAAGCTATGTAGTGCTGGATCCGGGTGACTCAAGAGTAACCGGACTGCACTACAAGGAGATCATGACGGAGCAGCGTTACCATGAGATGAGAGAGGCGTATGGTGACAGCTTCAAGGCCGGCATGGGCGCCGAATCCGTACAGAAACTGCTGGAGGACATCGATCTGGATGCCCTGAGTGCGGAATTGAAGAAAGAACTGGAGACCGCCACCAGCCAGAAGATGACCAAACTGGTCAAGCGGCTGGAAGTGGTCGAGGCCTTCCGAGAGTCCGGAAACAGCCCCGCCTGGATGGTGCTGAATGTGATTCCGGTTATCCCGCCGGATTTAAGACCCATGGTCCAGCTGGACGGCGGACGTTTTGCGACCAGCGACCTGAACGATCTCTACCGGCGCATCATCAACCGCAACAACCGCCTGAGAAGACTGCTTGAACTCGGCGCACCGGATATCATCGTGCGCAATGAGAAGCGCATGCTTCAGGAGGCTGTGGACGCCCTGATCGACAATGGCCGCAGGGGCAGACCGGTTACCGGTCCCGGGAACCGTGCGCTCAAGTCCCTGTCCGATATGCTTAAAGGAAAGAGCGGCCGCTTCCGCCAGAATCTGCTGGGCAAGCGTGTCGACTATTCGGGCCGTTCGGTTATCGTTGTAGGCCCCGAACTGAAGATCTATCAGTGCGGACTGCCCAAGGAGATGGCGATTGAGCTGTTCAAGCCCTTCGTTATGAAGGAACTGGTCTCCAGGGGTATCAGCCACAATATCAAAAACGCGAAGAAGATGGTGGAGCGTCTTGAGGCGGAGGTCTGGGATGTTCTGGAGGACGTCATCCGCGAGCATCCCGTTATGCTCAACCGCGCTCCCACACTGCACCGTCTCGGTATTCAGGCATTTGAACCGATCCTGGTGGAAGGCAAGGCCATCAAGCTTCATCCGCTTGTCTGCACTGCTTTCAACGCCGACTTTGACGGCGACCAGATGGCGGTTCACCTTCCGCTTTCCGTGGAAGCGCAGGCGGAGTGCCGCTTCCTGATGCTGTCGCCCAACAACCTGCTTAAGCCTTCGGACGGCGGACCTGTCGCGGTCCCGTCTCAGGACATGGTTCTGGGTATCTACTATCTGACCCAGGAAAGACCCGGGGCAAAGGGCGAGGGAAGTGTCTTCAAGAGTATCAGCGAGGCACTGCTTGCCTATGAGAACAGGGATCTGACCCTGCAGTCCCGCATATCTGTGCGGGTCAGCAGGAAGATGGAGGACGGGAGCGTTCACAGCGCGCTTGTCTCCTCTACCCTCGGAAGATTCCTCTTCAATGAGATCATCCCGCAGGATCTGGGCTTTGTCGACCGCAGCAAGCCGGAGAATGAGTTCAAGCTTGAGATCGACCGCCTGGTAAAGAAGAAGGACCTGAAGGGAATCCTTGAGAAGGTTATCACGATTCACGGCGCCACGACTACGGCGGAGGTTCTGGACCATATCAAGGCCATGGGCTATGGCTACTCCACAAGAGCCGGCATGACGGTTTCCATTTCCGACATGACGGTTCCGGCGGTGAAGCCGGAGCTGATCCAGAAGGCGCAGGACGCGGTTGACGAGATCAACCGCAGATACCGCAGAGGTCTTTCCACCGAGGAAGAACGCTACCGTACGGTCGTCGACACCTGGAAGGAGACGGACGACCAGCTGACGAAAGCGCTTCTGGACGGTCTGGACAAATATAATAACATTTACATGATGGCGGATTCCGGAGCCCGAGGCTCCGACAAACAGATCAAGCAGCTGGCAGGCATGCGCGGCCTGATGGCGGATACAACCGGACACACGATCGAACTTCCGATCAAGTCCAATTTCCGTGAAGGCCTTGACGTTCTGGAGTATTTCATGTCGGCGCACGGAGCCCGCAAGGGTCTGTCCGATACAGCTCTGAGAACTGCCGACTCCGGTTACCTGACCAGACGAATGGTTGTGGTATCACAGGATCTGATCATCCGTGAAGTGGACTGCGCCGAGGACGCGGAGGAGATTCCGGGACGCTATATCCGCAAGTTCGCTTACGGAAAAGAAGAGATTGAGAGCCTGCAGGAACGAATCACCGGACGCTATGCGGCGGAGACGATCCGCAATCAGGACGGTGATATTCTGGTCAAGGCCAATCATATGATCACCCGCGCGAGAGCGGAGCGCATCATGAAGGAAGGCGTCGACGCGGACGGCAACTGCCCGGTGCAGAAGGTGAAGATCCGCACGATCCTTACCTGCAAGAGCCGGATCGGCATCTGCGCACGCTGCTACGGCTCGAACATGGCCACCGGTGAACCGGTGCAGGTCGGCGAGCCGGTCGGCATCATCGCTGCTCAGTCCATCGGAGAACCCGGTACACAGCTGACTATGAGAACCTTCCATACCGGCGGCG
>DGHP01000196.1:4613-6745 GCA_002392705.1 Lachnospiraceae bacterium UBA3845
CGTGTCGAGGAGCTTTTCGAGGCGCGCAAACCGAAAGGTATGGCGATCATCTCCGAGATTTCCGGTAAGGTGGAGATCCGCGATAACAAGAAAAAGAATGAGATCGTTGTAACCAACGACGAGACGGGGGAGAGCAAGGCTTATCTGAAGCCTTACGGAACCGAGACGAAGAAGAGGAGCGACGGCACCCATCTTGCGGACGGCGATTATGTTGAGGCCGGCGACCAGCTGACCGAAGGATCCGTGAACCCGCATGATCTTCTGAAGATCAAGGGCGTGAATGCGGTGCAGGATTACCTGCTGCAGGAAGTCCAGCGCGTTTACCGCCTGCAGGGCGTTGAGATTTCGGACAAGCATATCGAAGTGCTGGTCCGCCAGATGCTCAAGAAGGTCCGCGTGGACGATCCGGGCGATACCGGCATGCTTCCGGGTACCATGATTGACAATCTGGAGCTCGACGCAGTCAATGAGCGCATGAAAGAAAGCGGCCTGAAGGAGGCAAGCTCACGGCAGATTCTGCTTGGAATCACCAAGGCTTCCCTCGCCACGGAGTCCTTCCTGTCCGCGGCATCCTTCCAGGAGACTACGAAGGTTCTTACAGACGCTGCCATCAAGGGAAAGGTGGACCATCTGGTCGGACCGATGGAAAACGTTATCATCGGTAAGCTGATCCCGGCCGGTACAGGCATGAAGCGCTACAGAAGCGTGAAGCTTGATACTTCGGCTGTCGATGCGGACTATATCGGCCAGCATATGGAGACAGAGGACTACGCTGAGGCACTTTATACAGAGGAACAGCCGGAAGAGGAAGTCCTTCCGGATCCGGCAGCGGATGTGGAAGATTCTTCCGCACAGGCAGCCTTTCCGGAGGAGGATCTGACGGAAGTCCTGACCCCGGCAGGGGAAGACGAGTGAGAAAGCGTCTTCCTGCTGCGGCATGAACACGGCAGTATATGAGTGTGCAGCTTCGGGATCTTCCGGATCTCAGTCCGGTTCCGGCCTGACAAAGAGAATTTAAAACAGCAGTAAGAAAAACAGGCTGCCGCGTCGGTAAGACGCGGCAGCCTGCCTGCTGCAGTGATTATATTTTATACAGTGTTTATTTTTTACGGCCTTTTAAGAAACGTGCGAGGGGCATGTCCTCGGAAAGCTCGTCCGGACTGTTCAACAGCCCTTCTTCTTCCGCCGGGGCTGTGTGAGGCAGATCATTCTGAACCGGCCTGTTTTTCCGGGGCCTGAAAAACTCCTTCCGCCTGCCGGACGGGGCCTGCTTTTCTGCCCCGGCGGCCTGTGGGGAGCGGTCGGGATAAGGGGTATTTCTTCTATTATAATGTTCATTCTCCGGGGAGAAGCCCTCGTCTGTCTGCAGGCGCCGCGGGTCATAATCCGGGCGGCTGTTTTTACTGCGCAGTTCCATCTCGCGCCGCTGAAGTTCTTTTTCCCGCACGGAAAGCTCCCGCTCCCTGCGCTCCAGCTCCGCCTGCTCCTTCTTCTGGCGGCGTTCGTATCTTGGACCTGTGATGGCCATACGGCCGGACCAGCCCAGAAGCCTGACCAGAATGACGCCGGCGAAGATGCCGATCGAGTCGATCCCGACATCCCGGCGGGAAGCATAGCGGCCGGAGACCATGGCCTGATGGTATTCATCCCCGCAGGCGTAGGCCAGGCAGATTATTCCGGCCAGGAGCATGAGGAAGAGCCCCCGCACACCGTATACATACAAAGGGAAGGAAACGGCGATGGCGAGAAGGAAATACTCCGTGACATGCGCGCCTTTCCGTACCAGATAATGAATCTGTTCCGTATGCTGCTGAATCTGCCATTCCTCCCAGTGCTGCGCCGTCACGCGGTCGACGCCCCGGACAATCATCTCGCTGACATGGTAACTCAGGGCGGAGGACGCGTCGGCGTCCTGTCCGGAGAAGGAATAGATCATATACATAAGCGCCAGTGCCGGCAGGAAGGACAGAGGCTTCAGAAAAGTCGATATTTTCATGATTCGCAAAACCCTCCTGATGTGCGATACCTTGTTACTATTCACGGCATGTTTGAAATCAGGTTCTGGTTCGTCGTGCCTGCAGGTAAGAAGCAGGTTCTGATTTCAAAAAAGGCCTGCGAAGCAGGAACTCCAC
>DGHP01000196.1:6784-10701 GCA_002392705.1 Lachnospiraceae bacterium UBA3845
AAGCAGGAACTCCACACACAGCCACCGACAGAAGCATCGAAGATGCGGCATACGTGCACAGCACGGATGGTCGGCGGCCTGATGTGTGGAGGGCCGTGAATAGTAACGCTATCTTACCATTGACTGCCGTCAAAGTCCACTGTCTTCAGGAAATCTAAAGAAAAGAAAAAGAAAAGCACTTGACAGGATTTTTTGCCGCAAATATAATGACCTAGTGTGTTGCCCTAAACACACTTTGTTTTTGATGCTTTTGCAGTCACAGCAGGAATCCGCAAGGATTTACTCATCCAGGAGGTGAAGAAGAATGCCAACATTTAACCAGTTAGTCAGAAAAGGCAGACAGACAACTGTCAAGAAGAGTACGGCTCCGGCACTCCAGAAGGGCTTCAACTCTCTGAAGAAGAGAGCAACCAACGAGAGCTCACCGCAGAAGCGCGGCGTCTGCACAGCAGTCAAGACCGCTACGCCGAAGAAGCCGAATTCCGCTCTTCGTAAGATCGCCAGGGTTCGTCTGTCCAACGGAATCGAAGTTACCAGCTATATTCCGGGAGAGGGACATAATCTCCAGGAGCACAGCGTTGTCATGATCCGCGGCGGCCGTGTCAAGGACCTTCCGGGTACCAGATATCATATCATCAGAGGTACTCTGGATACCGCAGGCGTGGCAAACAGACGCCAGGCACGTTCCAAATACGGTGCTAAGAGGCCGAAGGCCGGCAAGTAATTCACCAGAACCCAGAATCACGAAGCAACAGTTGTGTAAAGAGTGTTCAGTTCAGAAGGAATTCCGATTTCACCCTGTGACTGCAGTGAAATAGAAGTCCTCTCCTGACGCGAGACATGATAACAATCGTGAGTACCTGTGATCTAATTGAAAAGATAATTAAGGAGGGAAGTAACGTGCCACGTAAAGGACATACCCAGAAGAGAGATGTGCTGGCTGATCCCAAGTACAATAATAAGATTGTAACCAAGCTGGTCAACAGTATCATGCTGGACGGAAAGAAAGGCGTAGCCCAGAAGATCGTCTACGGCGCTTTCGAGAAGATGGAAACCAAGACCGGAAAGCCGGCCCTTGAGGTTTTCGAAGAAGCTATGAACAACATCATGCCGGTCCTTGAAGTCAAGGCGAGAAGAGTCGGCGGTGCCACCTATCAGGTTCCGATCGAAGTTAAACCGGAGAGACGTCAGGCCCTTGCCCTTCGCTGGATTACCATGTATTCCAGAAACAGAGGCGAGAAGACCATGCAGGACCGCCTTGCGAATGAGCTTATGGATGCTGCCAATAACACAGGCTCATCGGTCAAGAGAAAAGAAGATATGCATAAGATGGCTGAGGCAAACAAGGCCTTTGCACATTACCGGTTCTGATCCGGCATATCAGTTTCAGGAGGAAATAGATGGCAGGAAGAGATTATCCGCTTGAGAGAACCAGAAATATCGGTATTATGGCTCATATCGATGCGGGAAAAACAACATTGACGGAGCGTATCCTCTATTTTACCGGCGTGAATTACAAGATCGGTGAGACATATGAAGGTACCGCCACCATGGACTGGATGGAACAGGAGCAGGAACGCGGCATTACGATTACTTCCGCGGCGACGACCTGTCACTGGACCCTGGAGGAACATACCAAGCCGAAAGAGGGTGCACTTGAACATCGTATCAATATCATCGATACTCCCGGCCATGTAGACTTCACAGTTGAGGTTGAGCGCTCGCTCAGAGTGCTTGACGGTGCAGTTGGTGTATTTGACGCGAAGGGCGGAGTTGAACCGCAGTCTGAGAACGTATGGCGTCAGGCTGACAAATACGACGTCCCCCGTATGGCATTTGTCAATAAGATGGATATCCTCGGTGCCAACTTTGACAATACTGTCAAGGAGATCGGCACAAAGCTCGGAAAGAACGCGGTAGTGATTCAGCTTCCGATCGGAAAAGAGGATTATTTCAAGGGCCTGATCGACCTGTTCGAGATGAAGGCCTATATCTACAACGATTCAAAGGGCGAGGACATCAGCGTCACCGAGATCCCTGAGGATATGAAGGACGAAGCTGAGCTTGCCCATACGGAGCTTGTTGAAAAGATCTGTGAATTCGACGACGATCTCATGATGCAGTACCTCGACGGCGAGGAACCGTCCGTGGAGGAACTGAAGAAGGCGCTGCGCAGGGCGACGATTGAAAACAAAGGCGTACCGGTTCTTTGCGGCTCTGCCCATCAGAACAAGGGCATCCAGAAACTTCTGGACGCGGTTGTCGAGTATATGCCGGCCCCGACCGATATCCCGGACATCAAGGGTACGGACCTTGAGGGGAATGAAGTGGAGCGCAGGAGCGCTGACGACGAACCCTTCTCGGCACTGGTCTTCAAGATCGTTTCCGATCCGTTTGTCGGAAGGCTTGCCTATTTCCGCGTATACTCCGGGACCCTGAACTCAGGCTCCTATGTGATGAACGCGACCAAGGGGAAGAAAGAGCGCGTGGGCCGTATCCTGCAGATGCATGCCAATAAGAGACAGGAACTGCAGAAGGTCTACAGCGGAGATATCGCTGCCGCGATCGGCTTCAAGTTCTCCTCCACAGGAGATACGATCTGCGACGAACAGCATCCGGTAGTACTTGAATCGATGGAATTCCCGGAGCCGGTTATCGAGCTGGCGATCGAGCCCAAGACCAAGGCCGGCCAGGGCAAGCTCGGCGAGGCACTCGCGAAACTTGCCGAGGAGGACCCGACTTTCCGTGCGCATACGAACCAGGAGACTGGACAGACGATTATCGCCGGCATGGGCGAACTCCATCTGGAGATTATAGTCGACCGTCTGCTGCGCGAGTATAATGTGGAGGCAAATGTCGGAGCTCCGCAGGTTGCCTATAAGGAGACCATCACCAAAGCATCCGATATCGATTCCAAGTATGTCCGTCAGTCCGGCGGCAAGGGCCAGTACGGACACTGCAAGGTCCGCTTCAAACCCATGGACGCCAACGCGGAGCAGACTTACGAATTCGTCAACAGTACGGTCGGCGGATCGATTCCGAAGGAATATATCCCGTCGGTCGACGAAGGAATTCAGGATGCGATGAAATCCGGAATTCTTGCAGGCTTCCCGGTTATCGGCATCAGCGCGGAAGTATACGACGGATCTTATCATGAGGTCGACTCCTCCGAGATGGCTTTCCATATTGCAGGATCCATGGCATTCAAGCAGGCGATGCAGAAGGGTGAAGCCGTACTGCTCGAGCCGATCATGAAGGTGGAGGTTTCCACCCCGGATGATTACATGGGCGATGTCATCGGCGACATTAACTCCAGGCGCGGCAGGATCGAGGGCATGGAAGATATCGGCGCAGGCAAGATGGTCAAAGGCTATGTGCCGCTGTCCGAGATGTTCGGTTACGCGACCGATCTGAGATCCAAAACCCAGGGACGAGGCAACTATTCCATGTTCTTCGACAGGTATGAGCCGGTTCCGAAGAACATACAGGAAAAACTTCTTAAAGACTCAAAAGCGTGAATTCTGCGGACGGCCTGCGGCGCGAGCTTCCGGTGAGTCCGGCGCTCTGCCGGACCCGGATACGCCGGGCGCGCGGGACTGCCGCGGACGGAGCGGCAGGCAGGGCAGGCTGTCATGAGGGTCAGAAAACGCTTGCATAAATTATGGTTTTGAAATATAATCAGTTTCAGGCTTGTGTTTGAAAATTATGCCGGATTCGGCACAGTTTAAGGAGGATTATTCAAATGGCAAAGCAGCATTATGACAGAAGCAAACCGCATTGCAACATTGGAACCATCGGACATGTCGACCACGGCAAAACCACTCTGACAGCAGCGATCACCAACGTTCTGTCCCACAGAGTCGCAGGAAACTCCTTCGTCGATTTCGCTCATATCGACAAGGCTCCGGAAGAGAGAG
>DGHP01000178.1 GCA_002392705.1 Lachnospiraceae bacterium UBA3845
CCTGTACGGAAGACTCGCAGAGCATGCAGGCTCCGGTCTGGCGACATGCATAGACGTCGGAATGATCACCGAAGATGGAAAGTGCATGGGATGCAAGTGCGCGTGCAGAGACATCAAATACGCCCGGAAGTCTCTCACCTGCGATCTTGTACAGGTTGGGGATCATAAGAAGCAGACCCTGTGAAGCAGTGTAGGTCGTGGTCAGCGCTCCGGCTGACAGAGAGCCATGAACCGCACCGGCTGCGCCCGCTTCAGACTGCATCTCAGTAATCTGAACAGTCTGCCCGAAGATGTTCTTCAGACCCTGTGTTGCCCACTCATCCGTATGCTCCGGCATAACAGAGGACGGAGTGATCGGGTACATGGCAGCAACATCGGTGAAAGCGTAGGAAGCCCAGGCCGCAGCCTGATTGCCGTCCATGGTCTTCATTTTTCTTGCCATTAGTTGTGTTCCTCCTTCTTTCTGAAATTCCAGTTTCCATCTTTCATCCGGACCTTTTCCCGCATGGGGAATCCCCGGTAAAAAAGACTGCCTTATACGCGAAAAGAAGCAGCCGACATACACTGCCTCCGCCGCAAGCTCAGAATATCGTAGATATAATAGCATATTCAGGTTTCTTTGTCTATTTCAGCTCATGGGAATTTGCCTCTTTTTTGTTTTTTTGACGGGACAGCCGCGCACTGCGTCAGAGCCCCTCTCTGTTTTCCTTCTTGCAATCTCTCATGTTTTCTGTAAAATAAGGAAAGCAGGCTTTCATTCGTTTTCTGTTATGATGATGTGACAGTCAAAAGTATGTGTTACGGTTTTTGACCCACGCATCATTTTTATATTAAAGAAACCGCAGCCCTGCTGCCAATCTATAACGCACGGAGGTTTTCACGCATGATCAGTGCCAATGATGTCACTCTGCGGCTTGGAAAGAAAGCGCTTTTTGAAGATGTCAACATTAAATTCACCGAGGGCAACTGCTACGGCGTCATCGGGGCCAACGGTGCCGGCAAGTCCACCTTCCTGAAGATTCTGTCCGGCAGTCTGGAGACAACCAGCGGTTCTGTCACCATGACGCCCGGAGCCCGGCTCAGCGTTCTGGAGCAGGACCATTTCAAATATGATGACCAGGTCGTTCTGGACACGGTCATCCAGGGCAACCAGCGCCTGTATGAGGTGGGGAAGGAAAAGGACGCCCTCTACGCGAAGCCTGATTTCTCGGATGAGGACGGGATCCGAGCCAGCGAGCTGGAGGCGGAATTTGCCGAGATGAACGGCTGGGAAGCGGAATCCGACGCCGAATCCCTTCTGAACGGCCTCGGTATTCCGACGGAGCTTCACCACAGCCTGATGAGCGAGCTGAACGGCAACCAGAAAGTCAAGGTCCTTCTTGCCCGCGCCCTCTTCGGCAACCCCGACATCCTGCTGCTGGACGAGCCGACCAACCATCTGGACCTGGACGCGATCGGCTGGCTGGAGGAATTCCTGATCAATTTCAACAATACGGTGATCGTCGTATCCCATGACCGCTATTTCCTGAACAAGGTCTGCACCCATATCGCGGACATCGACTACGGAAAGATCCAGCTCTATGCCGGCAACTATGACTTCTGGTATGAATCCTCCCAGCTGATGATCCGACAGATGAAGGAGGCCAACAAGAAGAAAGAGGAAAAGATCAAGGAACTGCAGGAATTCATCCAGCGCTTCTCCGCCAATGCCTCCAAATCCAAACAGGCTACAAGCCGCAAGCGCGCCCTGGAAAAGATCCAGCTCGACGATATCCGGCCCAGTTCCCGAAAGTACCCCTATATCGATTTCCGTCCGGAACGCGAGATCGGCAACGAGGTCCTGATGGTGGAGAACCTGTCCAAGACCGTGAACGGCGTAAAGATTCTGGACAATATCAGCTTCACCCTGGGCCACGATGACAAAGTCGCCTTTGTCGGCGGCAATGAGCAGGCCAAAACCATGTTCTTCCGCATCCTTATGGGTGAGGAGGAGCCGGATGAGGGTCATTACAAATGGGGCGTCACGACCACCAGGGCTTATTTCCCCAAGGATTACACGAAGGAATTCGACAATGACCTGACCATCGCCCAGTGGCTGACCCAGTATTCCGCAATCAAGGACCAGACCTATGTGCGCGGCTTCCTCGGCCGCATGCTCTTCGCCGGGGATGACGGAGACAAGAAGGTGCGCGTTCTGTCGGGAGGAGAAAAGGTCCGCTGTCTGTTCTCAAAGATGATGATCTCCGCCTCCAATGTGCTGATCTTTGACGAGCCGACCAACCATCTGGACATGGAATCGATCACCGCCCTGAACAACGGCATGATCCGTTTCAACGGAGTTGAGCTCTTCTCCAGCCGCGACCACCAGATCGTCCAGACGACGGCCAACCGGATTATGGAGATTCTTCCGAACGGCAGGCTGATCGACAAGATCACGACCTACGACGAGTACCTGGAGAGCGACGCCATGGCCAGGAAGAGAACCGTCTATACGGCCGACATCGAAGACGAAGACTGAGCGGAAAACTGCTCTGATCGTCTGTTTATAGGATACATACATTATCAGGAACGCAAAAGCATCTGCAGATCTGTACGGCATGGCGCTGTGCTTCTGCAGATGCTTTACTATCTATAGTCTGCCTTCCAAAGTATGGTTCTCTCAGCAGTAAGCTTCCATCACATCCGGCAGCTGGCTGAGACTGTCGATGGCAGGCAGATCTGCCACGGTTTCATCGATATTCCCGAAACCGTAGCGGGCAAAGATAAAGGGAACCTTTGCGTCGCTGCAGGGCATCCGGGCTCCGAGCACTGCGTCCAGATCGCCCTGGGTGTCACCCACATAGACCGCCCATTCAAGGCCGTTCCGTTCCACGCAGAGCCGTATGCTCTCGCTCTTGGGCTTCAACGTATCCCCGAAACAGATATGGTCCTCAATCAGGTCCCCTGTCCTAGAAGTATGAAGGAAGTCCTCGATATAGCCCTTCTGGCAGTTGCTGACAATATAGAGGGAGAAACCCATTTCTCTCAGCTTCAGGAAACACTCCCGGGCGCCCGGATAGACTTCGCCCCCATGCTCCCACATATAATCCACTTCATACTGAAGGAGCCGTTCCATCAGATCATATCTTCTCTCCGCAGGCAGCGCCCCGAGAATAATATCACCGATCTCCGTCATGGTCTTTCCAAGTACGGACTGCATCTGCGCTTCAGTAAAAGGCTCGGGAAGCTCCGGTATAAACTGTTCCCGGAAGTCGTTCCAGGAATCTGTGATCGCTCTGGTTCCGTCCCAGAGCGTGCCGTCCACATCTAGTATAATTCCTTTTTTCATCCCGCAGTTCCCCTTAACATCTCCCGCCTGTACAGGCGGTATTCAGACAGCACATCGCACGATATACACCGGCGCATAACATTTCCGTCTGTGCGGCTAGTATAGAACGCCGCTCCGTTGCAGCCCTCAGGCCCTCACATTTCATAAGCAGACAATTCCGGCAGGAGCGAAAGACAAGATCCACGGTTTACGCAGACTTAGGGGCCGGGGTAAGAGCGTGGCGCATATGCGCGAATACCCCGGCCCCTTAGTCGGAGTTGACCGTTAGCTTGTCGGAGCGGGCCGGGTCTGCGTTGAAATGTGAGGGTCCCGAGGGCGTACTTCTCATCAGCCGTAACTTACAGCTATCTTCCCGCTCAGTAATCTGCCTTCCTGCTGCGGAACCAGTAAGTATAGAAATCCCTGAATCCAAGCGATTCATAGAGTTTCTTTGCCCCCTGATTCCCTTTCACGACCTGCAGGTAGGCTTTCTCCGCCCCCAGCAGCTTTGCCTCGCGCAGAATGGTCGAACAGACCGCCCGCGCGTAGTGCCTTCTCCAGCAGCTCGGCGATACGTAAATCGCATAGATCCCTACCCAGTCCCGGTCCCGGATTCCCAGGCCGGACGCCGCCATGTGTCCGTCGATTTCCACCGAAGCTGCAATCGTTTCCTTCGGGATGGCTGCATACATGGACGGCACAATGCGGCGGAGCCGAGGGCTTGCCGTTCCGTTCAGGTGGAAGAGCCCCTGCAGCCACTCCGGCGTAATCTCGGAACTGAGCTGAACTGTCAGCTGGTCAGAATAGCGGACCAGGGTCGGCAGATTCAGCCGGTTCTCAAAGAGATAGTCCCGCTCCTGCTCCTCCATCAGATTCACTTCATCCAGGCTGCAGGTCATCACTTCGGTCACATGCTTCACATCATAGCCTCTCCGGGCAAGCAGGTGATCGAAGGAGGGATCCAGAAGCGGGTTGATCTTGAAGGAGGTGGGCGTTCCGAATCCAGTATAGACAGATTCACAATAAGAAATCTTTTCCTCCACAGGGATCGAGGAAGGGCCGACCTGCTCCACGGAATTTGTGCGGTAGGTATAGTTGCAGGAATAGCGGATCAGCCAGCCGTCATACAGCTCGATTTTGTAGGAGGGCCAGGCGTTCAGAGAGATCTCTTCCATATATTTGATATTCTGATTCAGCAAAAGCTGCTGCTTCTCATCTGCCATCGGAGTATTCCTCATTATTACCCAGTGCTTTCCGGATCTTCTGCTGTCTGCAGTTATCTCTTCTCTGCGGATCTGCCGCTGTCTGCAGTTATCGCTTCTCTGCGGATCTGCCGCTGTCTGCAGTTATCTCTTCTCTGCGGATCTGCCGCTGCCTGCAGTAATTTGATCCCCCGCTGCCGCTGCTGTCTCCTCTTTGCCGGACCACTCTGTCAGAGCTCCGCTTCCCACCGTCCGGCGGCCCCGCAGGGAAGGACCAGCCCGCTGTCCGTAACCGGCAGGCCGATTTCGCTGGAGAGAGCCCGTCCCCCGCAGCGGGGGATGATCTCCACGCCGATCAGGTAGTCCAGAACCGCCGGTGCAAGGCCGGTCGTATAGGAATTAATCAGGAAAAACAGAGGCTTCTCCGTCAGAAGCTGCGCTGTCAGGCGGACCAGCTCATGGATATTGTCTTCCATCTTCCAGATCTCGCCTTTCGGCCCTCTTCCGTAGGAAGGAGGATCCATGATGATTCCGTCATAGTGATTGCCGCGGCGGATCTCTCTTTCCACGAATTTCCTGCAGTCATCCACCAGCCAGCGGATCTTCGCGTCCTTCAGGCCGGAGGATACGGCATTCTCCTTCGCCCAGGCGACCATCCCCTTCGCCGCGTCCACGTGCGTAACCGAAGCCCCGGCCGCGGCAGCGGCGAGGGTCGCCCCGCCCGTATAGGCAAAGAGATTCAGCACCCGGATCTCTTTCCGGCCTCCCGCGGCTGCCCTGGCGATCTTTCTGGAAAACCAGTCCCAGTTGGCCGCCTGCTCCGGGAAAAGCCCCGTATGTTTGAAGGAAAAAGGTTTCAGCTGAAAGGTCAGGTGAAGACCCGGATCCTCGTTCCCGTAGCCGATCGTCCACTGCTGCGGCAGGTCGAAAAACTCCCATTCCCCGCCGCCCCTGGCCGATCTGTGATAGTGAGCATTGGGGTGCTTCCAGCCCCTGTTCCTCTTCGGTGTATTCCAGACCACCTGGGGATCCGGCCGGATCAGCAGGTAACTTCCCCATCTCTCCAGCTTTTCCCCGCCGGACGTATCCAGAAGCTCATAATCTTTCCAGTTCTCAGCCAGATACATCAGTCACATGTCCTTTCCAAATCAGCGCGGCACCGCCGTCATTGTACTTCCCAAAACAGCGCGAAGCCGCCGTCCGTTTCAGTTTTACAGCCGCCGCCTCTATCCGCGTGCAGCATGAGAAGACGAAACTGACCGATGCGGTCGTCAGCAGCCGCACTTTGTAATCTTCACGTCCCTCATCCGGACTCCGTTCTGACCGAAATGAAGGCGGAAGATATTGTTCCGTTTTCTTGTCCGGAAACGAACCTCATGGCAGGCGATATCGCCGTCCGTTCCATTCCAGATCATCGTTTTCAGCGGGATGCCGGTAAAGAAAAAGGTAACGGGTACCTGGGCCAGTTCCCCGGCCCTGCAGCTTCCCTCAAATTCAAAGAGGTATTCTTCCCCCGCCTCCAGCTCAAAGCCCATGAGGTAATCACTGCCCTTCTCCCCGCTCACCGCGGCAAGATCCAGAACAAGGCCCTGATCCGGAACCTTCCGGTATTCCACCATCTCCACCGAATCCAGGTTCTCATCCTCCGGGGCATTCTCCACATTTACCGTGCAGCCTTCCCCGGTCAGACGCCTCATCGCCTCGGTATCCATGGCAAAGCGGCAGATATTCGCGGCACTCCTCTGCAGCTCGGCGCGGGTCAGCCGGCCTTCTTCGATCGCATCCAGCGTATCCGCACGCTCCTGCTCCTCCAGCATATCCGCACGCTCCTGCCCCGGATCTGCTTCCCTTATATCCGCGGAAGCGGCAGCTGCCTTTTCAGAAGCGGATTCTTCTTCGCTGCTGATGGCAGATCCGTCCGGTACCACCATGTACAGATCATTCTGGGCCCGGACCATGGTGCTGAAATCAAAGAGCTTCCCGTTCAGCGTCTCTCTGAAAAGCCGGTCTTCATCCGGTTTTTCATATTCTCCGGTCAGGCCGTTCTCGGTCACATCCTTCGGACTGAGGGTTGACCACCAGTCCGTCATGACGATCCCGTCAAATCCCCATTCTTCCCTGAGAACGGTGGTCGTCAGGTCATAGAGGCTGGAAGTATGGATCCCGTTCAGCAGGCCGTAGCTGGTCATGACCGCTTTCGCCTTGCCTTCCCGCACGGCGATCTCAAAGCCTTTCAGGTAGATCTCCCTGAGCGCGCGTTCGGATACGACGCTGTCCAGAGTCCTGCGCCTGCTTTCCCGGTTGTTGGCGCAGAAATGCTTCAGAACGCCGGTCACGCCCCTCTCCTGAAGACCCCGGATCTGGGCGGAGGCGATCTCTCCGGTCAGGAAGGGATCCTCTGAGAAATACTCGAAATTTCTTCCGTTCAGCGGATTGCGGTGAATATTGATCCCCGGTCCCAGCAGGCAGTCCACACGGTTTTTCAGCATCTCAAGCCCGAGGTATGAGAACAGCTTCCTGTTGAGTTCCCGGTCAAATGTGCAGGCCAGCATGGTTCCGTTCGGAAGGGAAAATGCATGATTTCCGCAGTCCAGACGCATTCCGCTCGGCCCGTCATCGCAGCAGACAGCCGGAATGCCCAGCTCCCTCAGGTCCTCGCTCACGCCGCCGAAAGCGGCGGCCGTTCCCGGTGTAACAAGGGGACTTCCCATCCCCTCTCCCCTGACAATCTGCGCAAGCTCCTTGTCAGACAGCTGGGCGATAAACTCGTCCATTGTGCAGCGGCCTTCCCGGACATCATTCAGAAGCAGGCCCTTCCCAAGGGCGTAGGGGAGTTCGGCCGGCAGATTCTCGAAGATTCTCTTATAATCATCGATGGAGCGCAGGGCAGCAGGCTCATAGTCGACATAGAGCGCACGGTCAAACCTGTCCCTGTCGATGTGCTGCAGCTCATCCTCCTGCTCTTCCTGCCCTGCTGAAGCGATCGCGCTGGCTGCCGCCGCGATATCCGCCGCACTCGGCCCGTCGATATAGGCAGGCGTATCCGGCTCATCTTCAGTGAGGGAGGACTTCATCACCATACGGTCGAAGGGCCGGACCGGCATCAGCGCCTCCTCCATCTGTTCGATGGGCCAGTTATTGGAAATGGAAAAAGCCCCGTTTTCCGCCGTCACGCAGACGGCGTCGCGGACATTTTCCCCCACATACAGATCATAGCGGCCCTCCTCCAGAACCCAGCAGCTGACGTTTCCGGTCACGCCCTCATCGTCATAGGAAGCAAAACGCCTCACGGGAATCCGGAAAGAGAGAATCTGGGACTGCCCTTCTTCCAGCAGATCCGTCTTCATGAAATCGACCAGCACCCTGGCGGCTTTGCCGAGGCTTCCCTGGGGGCAGCGCGCATAGACCTGCACGACCGCCCTGCCGGCTGTATCTCCGACATTCGTCACCTCTACATCCAGATCGATGGTCAGCCTGCCGCCTGCCTCCCGCTCATGGGTCTCCACTTTCCTGGAGCGGATCTCAAAGCTGGTGTAGGAAAGGCCAAAGCCAAAGGGGAAACGCACGCGGTCCCGGGCCACACTCTCGAAATAGCGGTAGCCCACATAGATATCTTCCTGATAGATATCCATATCCCCTGTACCGAAATTTTTCGTGGAAGGATAATCCTCCAGAGAAAGAGCGATCGTATCGGTCAGATGTCCGGAAGGATTGACCCTTCCCGTCAGGACATCCACAACACCCAGGCCGCCGACCATGCCCCCCTGCCAGACATACAGAACCGCATCCGGTCTGACTTCGTCCAGAAAAGACATATCGATGATGTTGCCGGTATTCAGCAGAACCGCCATACGGCTGAAGGCGCCGCGCACCTTTGAAAGCAGGTCCAGTTCCAGAGTGCTGAGCTTCCAGGATCCTTCCTCGTTCCGGTTATCCCGGTCTTCCCCGGCGGTGCGGCCGATCAGAACAATCGCGATATCGCTCTCCTCCGCCGCAGCGCGGCAGATCTCATCCGTCACCGGCATCTCATCCTGCGACCACGGATCATCCCCCCAGCCGCTTCCGCTTCTGGGCGGATTCTCATCATTGAACCTGTCATAGAGATGGAGAAGCTCCCGGTTCATCCGGATACTTTTCTCATTCTCAAGGGCCTCGCGGATCCCCGTCACATGGGCAACATTTACCATTCCCCCGGATCCCGTGCCGCTCTTGTAATAAGCGAGCTGGGACCGCCCGAACAGAGACACCCTGCTGCCTTCCGACAGAGGAAGTACGGACTTTACATTGCGCAGAAGGACAATACCGTCCGCGGCAGCCTGCCGCGCGGTCCTTGTATATTCCTCCCAGTCAAGCGTCTGCAATCGTATGTGATTATCCATAATAATTCAGTTCTGCTCTCTCCTTCGCATTTATAATGGGCCCTCAGATATCTGCTCATGCAGGCATGGCAGCCGCTTTCGGGCTTTATTGCGCAGATGCTGCCGTCAGGGATTCCTGCCGGCAGCATCCTCTCAGTTCAATCCTTATTCAGCGTCGCTGAACTCATCCTTTCCGGCTCCGCACAGCGGACACACAAAATCATCCGGAATGTCTTCCCACTTGGTTCCCGGAGCGATTCCGCCTTCCGGATATCCCTCTGCCTCGTTGTACTCCCATCCGCACAGATCACAAACTTTCTTCATCTTTTTTCCTCCTTTTTTGATTGTTTACTGATTACCTGCGGCGGCAAAGTCCGCCGCCAGCGCTTCCGCCATCCTGTCCAGCTGCTCAAGCTGTTCTTCCTTCAGAGCGGACTTGATGGACAGAGTTTCCTCCAGTACCGTGACATTTTTGCATTTCCCGAGCTGTTCTCTCATCAGTTTGCCGCTGGACGCCGCCCAGGAACCGTTCTCGATCAGCGCGGCGGTGCGGTTCTGAATATTATGCGCGACCAGATCGTTCAGGAAATTCTCCATCTGGACAAAGATGCCCGCATTGTAAGTCGTGGAAGCCAGCACAAAATGGCTGTATTCAAATACTGCGGCGATCACTTCGGAGGCCGGCGTCACTGAAACGTCAAACATGACCGTCGGGATCCCTTTCTCCCTGAGGCGGACCGCCAGACATTCCGCCGCGTTCTCCGTATGATGGTAGACAGAAGCGTAGGCAATCACAACCCCCTTCTTCTCCGGTGTGTAGGATGCCCAGCGCGTATATTTGTCAAGATACCAGTCAATATTCTCTCTCCAGACAAAACCGTGAAGCGGGCAGAGGAAAGCGATCTCCTTCGCGGAGGCCTTCTTCAGAACCGACAGGACCTGGGTCCCGTACTTGCCGACAATATTGGCATAATATCTTCTGGCCTCGTCCAGATAATCCCGGCCGAAATCGACCTCATCGGCAAACAGCGCACCGTTCAGGGCGCCGAAGGTACCGAAGGCGTCCGCCGTAAACAGTGCCTTGTTCGTCCCGTCGTAGGTCATCATGACTTCCGGCCAGTGAACCATGGGCGCGTTGAGGAAGGTCATCGTATGTTTTCCGGATGAGAAGGTCTCGCCCTCTTTCACGATCTGCGTCAGCGAGTCGACATCGAAGCTGAAATACTGCTTCATCATGCCGGCGGTCTTTGCGTTGCAGATGATCTTCACGTCCGGATAGCGGCGTACAAGTTCCTTCAGTGTCGCGGAATGGTCCGGTTCCATATGGTGAACGATCAGATAATCAAGATGCCGTCCGCCGAGAGCCTTCTCCACGTTCTCAAAGAAAAGTTCCGCAACCGCCGCATCCACCGTATCGAACAGCACCGTCTTCTCATCATGAAGCAGGTAGGAATTATAGGACACTCCGCGCGGGACGGAATATACGCCCTCGAACATAGCAAGGCGCCTGTCATTGGCCCCCACCCAGTACAGATCATCGGTCACTTTTCTATAGCAGTACATATATGAATGCCATCCTTTCTTCTTCGGAATCGTTCCTGTTCACGGCTGAAATATGTAAAATCCTTATCGCAGTGCTCTTTCCGGCAGATCCGCTGAGCTCTTTCTTCCGCACGCAGCAGAGCGCCGCAGCGCAGTGCCTGCCCGGATCCGCAATGCACAGGCAGGATGATTATAGCATGCCCGAAGCGCAGCCGTCTATCTCTTCCGTAAAAGAAAAAAAAGGAAGGTTCCTGCTCACGGCCTTTTTTACATCGAGTCCTGCTCCGTCGTGCCTGCAGGAGAAACCGGTTCTGATTTCAAACAGGGCCTGCGAAGCAGGGAAAAGGAAAAGCAGCCGGAGCAGAATCCTGCCGCCGGCTGCCACGCTTTTATCCTCTTTTTATTCTTCGTCAAAGGCTTCCTTTATTTTATTCATGAAGCCCTTTTTTTTCTTTTTATGCTTATCCGGTCCCTCATCCGTGTACAGATCATCTGCCTGATCCAGACTGTTGCCGGACAGATAGTCAAAGTGCTTAAGCACCTCCTTCGCCTCCGGTGAAAGCTTCACAGGAGTCCGGACAATCAGGGTTACATAATGGTCGCCCCGCACGGAGCTGCTGCGCAGGCTGGGCATGCCTTTTCCCTTCAGGCGGACGCGGGTTCCGGACTGGGTGCCCGGACGCACGGTGTAAATCACCTCTCCGTCCACCGTCTTTACACGCAGATCTCCGCCCAGGGCCGCCTGGGCAAAGGAAATCTCCACATTGGAAAAGATATCCATATCCTGCCGGATAAAATTCGGATTGGAAGCAACACGCACTTCCACCAGAAGATCTCCCCGCGGTCCGCCGTTCAGACCCGGTTCTCCCTTCTCGCGGATCCGGATGCTCTGCCCGTCGTCGATACCGGCCGGGATCGTAACCTCGATCGTTTTCCGGCTCGAGGTATATCCGCTGCCGCCGCAGTTCGGGCATTTGCTCTCTATAATCTTTCCTCTGCCCTGGCAGTCCGGGCAGGGCTGCTGGCTCTGGACCATTCCGAACAGAGACTGCTGACGGAAGACAACCGATCCGGTTCCGCGGCATTTTGGACAGATCTT
>DGHP01000116.1 GCA_002392705.1 Lachnospiraceae bacterium UBA3845
AGCGCCTTGCCCGCATTAATGAGCTTCGCGATGCAATCGCCTTCCCGCTTCTTCGGTTTGAGGAAGCCGGCAAAGCGGCACGCACGGCCTCCGAACATGCGACTGCCCTCACGGATTTCTTTGAAGACCTGAAGCTGCCTGAGATTCTGGAAGCGCGTGCCCAGCAGCTCCGGGACAGCGGGAGATGGAGTGATGGGGAGGAATACCGTCAGCTGTGGGAGATTATTGTCTCTGCTGTCGAGCAGGTATACCATGTCCTGGGGGATTCTTCCATGGGTTCCGATGAGTTTGCAAGGCTCCTTCTGCAGACCATTTCCCAATATCAGGTGGGTACAATCCCTGTTACGCTGGATGCGGTCACCGCCGGTGACTTTGACCGTATGCGGCGGCGCAATATCAAAGTGCTGCTGATCCTGGGGGCGGACGATATGCATGTTCCCGCGCTCTCTCAGAGTCCCGGCCTTTTCTCGGAGGAGGAACTGAGGCTTCTCCGGCAAACCGGCACGGAGCTGGGAGAAGATCCGGATCTGGAGATGTGGCGGGAATATACCCTGATCTACAGCTGCCTTTCCCTTCCCACCGACAGGCTGATTCTCACCTGCCCCATGACGGATGCGGAGGGAAACGAAGCGCGGCCTTCCATCCTCTTTACAAGAGCGCAGAAAATATTCCGCCTGGACCCTGTCGTATTGTCCCGGGAGGAGGCGGAGACGTCCGCCCTGCGTCCGGCATTTCGTCTTGCTGCAGCAGGGGACAGTGATCTCGCGAGAGCGGCGGCGGCATTCTTCCGGGAGAGAGAACCGGAAAAGCTCCGCAGTGTTATAGAAGCCTCCCGAAAAGTCCGGAATCCTCTTTCTGCCGGCAGTGTCAGAAAGCTTTACGGAGACAGGCTGAATATCAATGCTTCCCGTGCCGAGAAGTTCTTTTCCTGCCGGTATGCTTTTTTCTGTGACCACGGTCTTCGGATCCGCCCGTACCGTCAGGCGGAGTTTTCACCGTCGGAATACGGCACCTTTGTCCACTATGTCCTTCAGCACACGGTGGAAGCCGTGATGGAAACCGGCGGATTTCGCTCCTCCGACGATGATGCAGTCCGCGCGATTGCGGAGCAGGTGATTCGGGAATATGAAAAATCCGTCCTGAATGACTTCGCCGAGAAGAGTGAACGCTATGTCTACCTCTTCAGGCGGGCGGAGGATGACGCCCTTCGCACGGTTCTGGACACAGCCGGCGAGCTTCGCCGGACAGACTTTGTCCCCCTCGCCTTTGAGCTGAATTTCGGAGACGGCAGCCTCTTCCCGGCCATCCGGCTGAATCCTGATCAGGATACACTGAAAATCACCGGCATCGCGGACAGAATTGACGGCTGGCAGCATGACGGCACAGTCTATGTCCGTATTGTAGACTATAAAACCGGAGAAAAGAAGTTTTCCTTCTCTGACATCTGGTATGGCATGAGTCTTCAGCTGGTTCTGTATCTTTTCGCCCTGGAAAATGACGAGCAGGCCACCAAAAAGGCTCTGCACCTCCCGGAGGACCTGAAGTTGAGCCCTGCCGGTGCAATATACCATCATGCCAGAAGCCGCTTCGTCAATACCGAAGCGGCTCCAGATGACGAAACGATTGAGAAAGAAAGGAAGAAAGACCTGAAGCGGAGCGGAATCGTTCTGGACGGGCACGGTGTTCCCCAGGCGTGGGAAGTAACCCCCGATAAGCTCTACAGCCCCCTGAAGTACAATAAAGACGGTGTTCCCGGCGGAGACTATCTCCTTTCCCCGGAGCAGAGCAGGCTTCTGCTGGGATATGTCCGTTCTCTTCTTGCAAAAATGGCGGACGAGGTGAAAAGCGGAGATATCCATGCCAACCCCTGGTCTCGCTCCGGACAGGAAACCGCCTGTCTCAGATGCGTCCATCGGGATGTCTGCGGGTTTGAAGAGGGAGAAAACAATGAGCACGCCAGAATTCAGCCGGAGCTGAAAAACGACGAGGTCTGGGAGAAAATATGCGGGGAGGAGAAAGCTGATGTCTGACTTTGCACCGACTGCTTCGCAGAAGCAGGCGATAGAAACACGCGGCGGCGCAATTCTGGTCTCTGCCGGAGCCGGAAGCGGGAAGACAAAGGTCCTTACCGAGCGCCTGATGAAGGTCATTCTTGATCCCGATCAAAAGCAGGGCATCGACAGGTTTGTGGTCATCACCTTTACAAAAGCCTCAGCAGCCGAGCTGAGGAGCAGAATCGAAGGAGAGCTGGATCAGGCTGCGGCGGAAGCGGAAAAGAATGAGGATACCCCGCAGGAGTTCATCAATCATATCCGTCACCAGCAGGCATTGTGCAGAAACGCTCAGATCGGTACCATTCATCATTTCTGCTCCTCTGTCCTGAAGGAATTCGGGCATCAGATCGGCATCCCCGCAGGGTTTAAAGTGGCAACCGATGACCGGGCGGATTCCATGAAGGAGGAAGCTCTCAACCGAATCATGGAGGCCAGATACCGGAATATGCATGAAGTACCCGGATTTGAAGATCTGGTGAATTCCGCAGGAGCCGGCAGGGATGACAGCCGACTGACGGCTCTGGTTTTGTCTCTCTATGAAAAGATGCAGTGCCACGCCCTGCCGAAAAAATGGGCGGAGAATTGCGTCTCGGCACTGAAGGCCGGCTGTGATGATGTGGGGGAGACTCCCTGGGGAAGAGAGATCCTGAAAACTGCCCTTGCCGGAACTGTATATTGGTCCGGCGAGATGGATCGTCTTCTGTCGGCAGTGCAGACGGATGAAACGGTTTTCCGTGCCTACGGAGATGCCCTCGCTCAGGGTGCCGAGGGCATTCGGGAGCTGGAGCGGTGTATTCGCAGAGGCTGGGATGCCGCAAGGCAGTGCCCGCCTGTGTCCTTCGGTAAGTTCCTCCCTGTCAAAAAAGATTATGCGCCGGAACTGACGGAGATGGTGAAAA
>DGHP01000121.1:0-1853 GCA_002392705.1 Lachnospiraceae bacterium UBA3845
TCAAGATGACCAACGCCATGGGACTTCGCGACAAGCTCTTCGCCCTGCTCGGGCCCTACGTCACTTTCGCGCTTCCCATGTCCATCTTCATCCTGACGGCGTTCATGATGACGATCCCCAAGGAAGTGGAGGAATCCGCAGAGATCGACGGCTGCAACAAGTTCTCCAATTTCTTCCGGATCATCCTGCCGCTGTCAAAATCCGGCCTGTCCACACTGGCCATCTACAACGGCGTATCGATGTGGAATGAATTCGCCTTCGCCAACACGCTGCTCACATCGCCTTCCTCCAAGACCCTGCCGCTGGCACTGGGCCAGTTCAAGGGCGAGCACTCCGCGGACATGCCGCTGATGCTTGCGGTTCTGGTTCTGTCCGCACTGCCGATGATCATCCTCTTTATCATCTTCCAGGATAAGCTCGTCAAAGGTATGATGGCGGGAGCCGTAAAAGGCTGAGCGATTCTTTTCAGGCGCCGGAACAGCGCCTCTGCAGCTGTGAAAGCACAGGCAGGGAAACATTTCCGGCTCTGACAGTCATAAAAAACGGAAACTCCGTATACCGCCGTTTTGACGCAGTTTCCTGCGCCGGACCGCGTATACGGAGTTTTTACAACAGCACATCAAAATACCTGCATTACACCCAGCTGATCGGAGGAATTCTATGCAGATCTATGTAAACAGAAACAGTACCAGAAGCGGAAACGGCACAAAAGAATATCCCTTCCGGAATATATCCGAGGCCGCCGCGATCGCCTGCCCCGGCGATGAAGTTCTGGTAGCGCCGGGCATCTACCGCGAATATGTCGATCCGAAACAGGCCGGTACGGAAGAAAAGCGGATCGTCTACCGCAGCATCCAGCCCGGGAAGGCTGTGATCACCGGTGCCGAAGTCGTCAAAAACTGGAAGAAATATGAGGGGAACGTCTATCTTGCCCGAATCCCGAACGGGGTATTCGGAAATTACAACCCCTATACCACCCTTGTCAGCGGCGACTGGTACATCGCCTCCTACATCGCCCATACCGGCGAAGTCTATCTGAACGGGAAAGCCCTCTACGAAGTGACTTCCCTTGAGAAGGTCCTCAAACCGGAAGTTTACAAAAAGTCCTGGGATCCCGCCTTCACAATCTATACCTGGTACACCGAGCAGGACGAAGCCGCGGATGAGACCCTGATCTGGGCCAATTTCCAGGGCGCGGATCCGAACGCTGAAAACGTCGAGATCAACGTCCGCCGGAACTGCTTCTATCCCTCGAAGGAAGGTGTCGGCTACATCACCCTCTCCGGTTTCACAGTCCGCTGCGCCGCTACCCAGTGGGCGCCGCCGACCGCTTACCAGGAAGGCATGATCGGCCCGCACTGGTCCAAAGGCTGGATCATCGAAGACTGCGAAGTCTCTGATTCCAAGTGCTCCGGCATCTCTCTGGGCAAATATCTGCAGCCCGAAAATGACAACAAGTGGCTTCTGAAGAAGCTGAAAAACGGCACGCAGACCGAGCGCGACTGCATCCTGCAGGCGCAGAGGGAAGGCTGGACCAAAGAGAAGATCGGTTCGCACATCATCCGCAGATGCAACATCCACGACTGCGGCCAGACCGGCATCGTCGGCCATCTGGGCGGCGTGTTCTCCATCATCGAGGACAATCATATCCACCATATCAACAACCGGCAGAATCTGGCAGGCGCCGAGATCGGCGGCATCAAGATGCACGCGGCGATCGACGTGATCTACCGCAGGAACCATATCCACCACTGCACCAGAGGCCTCTGGCTCGACTGGCAGGCACAGGGCACCCGCGTGACCCAGAACCTCTTCCACGACAATACGCTTCCGTTCGATGAAAACACCCTGCC
>DGHP01000121.1:1966-3477 GCA_002392705.1 Lachnospiraceae bacterium UBA3845
CTGGTTGACAACAACCTGCTGCTGTCCGACCGCGCCATGAAGCTCGCGACCCAGGGCGTCGCTCTCGTGCACAACCTGATCGCCGGATCCTTCACCGCAGTCGGCCGCGGCGTCGACAACGGCTCCAGCAAGGACCGTCCGTCCCCGCGCTACACGCCCTACCATGTGCCTCATCAGACCGAGGTGGAGGGCTTCATGACGATCCTCCACGGAGACTGCCGTTTCTACAACAATATCTTCATTCAGAAACCGATGCGTCCCGGCATGGTCCAGATCCGCGACGCGATCCCCGAAGGCTTTGAATGGGACGACGGAAACCTGGACGTAGGCACGGCTCCCTATGAGGGATATCCGACCTGGGAGGAATACGTCTCCCGCTTTGAAGGATACGTGGGCATGGGCTCTGACAAGTCGCGCGACATTTACTACTGGGAGCTTCCGGTATGGGTGGGCGGAAATGTCTTCTTCAACGGGGCAAAACCCACTGAAGCCGAAAAAGACGCAGTGATCACGACTCCCGAAGAGATAAAGGTCTGCCTGAAAGAGACCGGGGCCGGCTGGCAGCTGGAGACAAATGTCTACGATTATCTTCCGAAGAGCAGCTGTGCGACGATCTCCACCCGGACCCTCGGCATGGCCTTCGAGCCGGAGGAATATTTCGAAAATCCGGACGGAACCCCCATCATCTTCAATGAGGACTATTTCGGAAACCGTCAGGCAGTCAACCCGCTTCCGGGGCCCTTCGCTTCTAAGACGGCAGCCCTGTCCATCCTCGCAAGGGATACCGCGCCGGTGCAAAGCCCGGACGGGCGGGCAGACAACAGCGCCCTGAAGGATGCCTTCACGGGACTTTTGAAAGACGCGGTCCACGAAATACTTACCTGACACTCATTGAATGCATGCAGAAACAATTTTTACAAGAAAGGAACACCCAGTAATATGCTTATTTACGTAAACCAGAAAGCAGGAAGAGACGGAAACGGTTCAAAAGAGATGCCCTTCAAGAAGATCAGCGACGCGGCAAAAATCGCCCTGCCGGGCGATGAAGTCCTGGTAGCGCCCGGAATCTACCGCGAGTATGTCGACCCGCAGAACGCAGGTACGGAAGAGAACAGAATTGTCTACCGCAGCGAGCAGCCGCTCGGCGCCGTCATCACAGGTTCTGAACCGGTAACCGGCTGGACCCGCTATGAAGGAACGGTATGGACCGCCAGCGTGGACAACAGCATTTTCGGGAATTACAATCCCTATACCACCTACGTTTACGGAGACTGGTATTTCGCCGGCCGCAGCAAACACACGGGCGCTGTCTATCTGAACGGCAAGATGCTCTATGAGGCCGCTTCCCTGGAAGAGTGCCTGAAGGGTGAAGTGTACGAATGCTCCTGGGAGCCGGAAGCTTCCACTTATAAATGGTACGCGGAGCAGAAGGACGGCCGCACCGTATTCTTCTGCAACTTCCAGAAAGCCGATCCCACAAAGGCCTGCATCGAGATCAATGTCCGCAGGGA
>DGHP01000141.1:0-688 GCA_002392705.1 Lachnospiraceae bacterium UBA3845
TTATATCATGACCAAGATGGATGTTCTGCCCATGCACTGCTCTGCCAATATGGATCCCCAGACCCATGACACTGCCATTTTCTTCGGCCTTTCCGGCACTGGCAAGACCACTCTGTCTGCAGATCCTTCCAGAAAGCTGATCGGTGATGATGAGCACGGCTGGTCCGAGCATGGCGTTTTCAACTTTGAGGGCGGCTGCTATGCCAAGGTTATCAACCTCGACAAAGAATCCGAACCGGATATCTACAACGCGATCAAGAGAAACGCTCTTCTTGAGAACGTTACCCTGGATGAGAACGGTGTGTGCGATTTCGCTGACAAGAGCGTTACCGAGAACACCCGCGTATCTTACCCGATCGACCATATTCAGAATATCGTGAAGCCGATCTCCCACGGCCCGGCAGCCAAGAGCGTTATCTTCCTGTCTGCTGACGCTTTCGGAGTTCTTCCGCCGGTTTCCATCCTGACTCCGGAACAGACCCAGTACTACTTCCTGTCCGGTTTCACAGCAAAACTTGCAGGTACCGAGCGCGGAATCACTGAGCCGACCCCGACCTTCTCCGCATGCTTCGGACAGGCTTTCCTTGAGCTGCATCCGACCAAATACGGCCAGGAGCTGGTTAAGAGAATGAATGAGAGCGGAGCCAAGGCTTATCTGGTCAATACCGGCTGGAACGGCACAGGCAAG
>DGHP01000141.1:750-10736 GCA_002392705.1 Lachnospiraceae bacterium UBA3845
ATCTCCATCAAGGATACCCGCGGAATCATCGACGCGATCCTGAACGGCGCCATCAATAAGGCTCCGACCAAGAAGATCCCGTACTTCAACTTCGAGGTTCCGACAGAACTGGAAGGCGTTGCGACAGAGATTCTGGATCCGCGCGATACCTACGCGAACGCTGCGGACTGGGATGAGAAGGCTAAGGATCTTGCTCAGAGATTCATCAAGAACTTTGTCAAGTATGAGAGCAACGAAGCAGGCAAGGCCCTCGTGGCAGCAGGCCCGCAGCTTTGATCCGGATGTCTTTGTTCTGACAGTATCTGAATAGTACGAAATGCCGCAGACATATAAGCCTGCGGCATTTTTACCTTTATGGCGTTACGATTCACGGCTATTTTGAAATCAGGTTCCGGCTTGTCGTGCTTGCAGGAGAATCAGGTTCTGATTTTAAATAAGGCCTGCGAAGCAGGAACTCTATGGCAGCTTTCGTCTTTCGAAAAGTCTCAGCGAGGGAACCTGATTTGTGATATACTGAAAATTACACTGACAGAAAATGACTGAATTAACGGAACAGGTGCGATGGACGATATCAATAATTTTCCAAGTATAGTGGACGATATGCGAAGACCGAGGGACAGCGTGGCCGGTTACGCTGTCTGCATGGGCCTGTGCGAGATGAACGGCGCGACCGCTATGGGCTATGGGGGCGCGGTCAATTTCACAGTGCATTCCAGCGGTGCCACAGCGGTGGAACTGCTGCTTTTTGACCGGGACGAACAGGAACCCTACGCGGTGATTCCCTTTCCGGACAGATACCGGATCGGGGATGTCTGGACCATGATCGTGTTCGGACTCGATATCTCCCGCTTTGAGTATGCCTACCGGGTGGACGGACCCTATTGTCCCGAGAAAGGCCAGCTGTTTGACAAAAGGCATGTACTTCTGGATATGTATGCGAAAGCTGTGACTTCCTGCAGGCACTGGGGACAGCCGCAGCCGAAGGACAAAGCTTACCATGCCAGGGTTGTGCGCAGGTCCTATGAATGGGCGGACCATCTCCACCAGCGGGTGCCCATGGAGGATCTGATCATTTATGAACTTCATGTCAGAGGTTTTACCATGGGCCGGAATTCCGGCGTATCCGCTCCGGGAACCTTCCTGGGACTCAGGGAGAAGATTCCCTACCTCAAATGGCTCGGCATTACGGCTGTGGAGCTGATGCCCATCTTTGAGTTTGATGAGATGATGAACGCCCGGGAGTATGAGGGGAAGATGCTCCTTGAATACTGGGGATACAATACGGTCAGCTATTTTGCCCCGAATGCCAGCTACACTTCGGCAGAGGAATACAACCACGAGGGAAGAGAGCTCCGGCAGCTGATCCAGGCGCTCCATGAGGCGGGGATCCAGGTGATCCTTGATGTTGTATTCAACCATACGGCGGAGGGGAACGAGGACGGGAAATTTATCTCCTTTAAGGGGTTCGACAACAATATCTACTATATGCTTACGCCGGAAGGAGATTACTATAACTTTTCAGGCTGCGGCAACACGGTGAACTGCAATCATCCCGTCGTGCAGGAGATGATCGTGGAATGCCTGCATTTCTGGACGGTCAATTATCAGATCGACGGTTTTCGTTTTGATCTTGCCAGCATTCTGGGAAGAAATGAGGACGGGTCCCCGATGGAATATCCGCCGCTGGTCCAGCGGCTTGCCCAGGACCCGCTCCTGGCGGATGTAAAACTGATCGCGGAGGCCTGGGACGCCGGCGGACTCTATCAGGTTGGCAGTTTTCCCGCCTGGAACCGCTGGGCCGAATGGAACGGCCGCTACCGTGATGATATGCGCTCTTTCCTGAAAGGGGATTACTGGGAAGCTCCTGAAGCGGCCAAGCGGATGATGGGCTCGCCCGATCTGTATTCCAGGGATGCCTCAGAGCAGGGCAGGAGCCCGCACGGTTATATCGGTTACAACTCCTCCGTGAATTTTCTCAACTGTCACGACGGCTTCACCCTGTATGACATGTATGCCTACAATGAGAAGCATAATGAGGCGAACGGCTGGGGCAATACGGACGGAGCCAACGATAACCGGAGCTGGAACTGCGGCGTGGAAGGGCCGAGCGATGATCCCGCGATTGAGAGACTGCGGATGCAGATGGCAAAGAACGCCATGGCGGTCCTTATGATGAGCCGCGGAACGCCGATGTTCCTGGCCGGAGATGAATTTGCCAACACACAGTTCGGGAACAACAACAGCTACTGCCAGGACAACGAGGTATCCTGGCTCGACTGGAACTACTGCGATAAGAACCGGAATATCCTGGAATTTACCAGGGACGTGATCGCCTTCCGCATGGCGCACCCCTGTATCAGACGGGACCTGAAGACGGCGCGCTGCGGCTTCCCGAACATGTCCGTACACGCGGGGACGCCCTGGAACGCACTGGTTACCAAGGAGACAAAGGCATTTTATATTATCTATGCCGGCTATGATGAAAATACCAGGACGGATGATATCGTATGCTGTGCGGTCAATGTTTTCTGGGAGCCCGTGGAGATCCTTCTCCCGGATCTGCCTGAATCGAGAAGCTGGCATCTTTACACGTCGACAGGCGGCGAGGAGAGGGGAATGGCCTGGAAGAAAGTGACCATGCATGCCAGATCCGTCGCCATCCTGACCGCGGACAGATACTGAAAAATGAGAAGACACGGATAAGGAAGTGCTTCCCCGGAAGGTCCGGGGAAGCGTTGATTTTTGGGGATATCAGATACTGAATTCAGAACAGATCATCCTTTCAAGCCTTCCGCTGCGCAGCACTGCGATCCGCCGGAGGCACTAAGGAAACACTGATATAATCAGTGTTTCCTTAGAAGCAGACCTGAATGGATCCGGGAAGGAAGTACCGGCGGGAGAGAAGCTACAGAATCGTGCCCCCGCCCAGGACCAGATCGCCGTCGTAAAACACCGCCGCCTGCCCGGGGCTGACGGCGCGCTGCGCTTCATCAAAGACTACGCGCGCAACAGCGCCCGGCAGAGCCGTGATTATGGCTTCCTGTTCCCGATGCTGGTAGCGGATCCTTACCCGGGCCCTGAAGGATTCACCTTCTTCGGGCACAGGCCTCTGCCAGACCAGGTTCTTAACAGTCAGTTCCCTGCTGAACAGGGCTTCATTGGGGCCGACTGTGACCGTGTTGGCCTGCATGTCTTTTGAAAGGACATATACTGACTCCGGCACGGCGAGACCCAGTCCCCTGCGCTGTCCGATGGTGTAATGAACCGCGCCGCGGTGCCGGCCGAGAACGCGGCCGCCGCGGTCCAGGATGCTGCCCGGCATAAGGCAGGCGGGCAGTTCCTTCTGTGCGCAGAAGCGTTCCGGTTCCATCCGGATCATGCGGGCGATGAAGGAGGCATAGTCTCCGTCCGGCACGAAACAGATGTCCTGGCTGTCGTGCTTGCGTGCATTTACAAAGCCCTGTTCTTCGGCGATTCTTCTCACATCCTCCGTTTTCTTCAGCCCGCCCAGCGGAAAAAGGAGACTGGACAGGACCTCCTGTGAGACAGGGTAGAGTACATAACTCTGGTCGCGGCTCAGATCCGCAGCCTTTCTGAGGTACCAGCGGCCGTCGAGAAAAAGCCTGCGCGCATAATGGCCGGTCGCGACATAGTCGAATCCGTGTTCCTTCGCCCAGCTGAGCAGACGCCCGAATTTCAGGCAGCGGTTGCAGTCGATGCAGGGATTCGGGGTATGACCGTCCAGATATTCCTGCACAAAGTGATCCATGACTTCTTCCCGGAAGTTTTCCATGAGATTCAGGGCAAGATATTCAATTCCGATCCGTCCGGCTACGGCCCGGGCGTCATCCACATCCTTTATGCCGCAGCAGCTGTTCTGCTCCTCAAGCCCGATCCCGGTATAATCATAAAGACGCATGGTACAGCCTGTGACCTCATAGCCCTGTTCTTTCAGGAGCCAGGCCGCGACTGAAGAGTCCACACCTCCGCTCATCCCAACAAGAACCCTGCCTTTGCTCATCCGCATTCCCCTTTCTGTCTGTCCGGACCAGATGCAGTTTCTGTGACCGGCCTGCTGCCGGCCTGTTCCCGTTTTCCGGCAGCAAGGGAATGATAACACAGGCACATGTGAAAATCCAGAAAAAGAGACTGTGGCCGTGAATAGTAACAGGCAGCGCAGTATATTTACACGGAAGATTTCACAGAGAAAAGCCGGAGGATCCGCAGAAAAATATATAGAAGCAGAAAAGAGGTTAAAAAATGTATTTTCTGTTCTCTGATTTCTGCTAAAATAGATTTCAGAAATAAAATCCTGCCGGCGCAGTCCTGAGCGGGGACAAAAATCATATGATGAGGAGAATGTGATATGAAACCGTATATTTTTGGCGTGGATCTGGGTGGTACGACTGTAAAAATCGGCCTGTTTGAGAATGAGATCCTTCTGGATAAGTGGGAGATTCCCACCAGGACGGAAGAGAACGGCAAATATATCCTCGGGGATATCGCGGATTCGATCCTGCTGCAGATGCAGAAGCGCGGTATAACAGCCGATGAGATCCGCGGGGTCGGAATCGATGTTCCCGGTGCTGTTCTGGAGGACGGGACGGTCAACCGCTGCGTCAACCTCGGCTGGGGAGTCGTGCGCGCCCATGAGGAACTCACAGAACTGCTGAACGGAATTCCCGTGGAAGTTGCCAACGATGCGAACGCCGCGGCGCTCGGCGAGATGTGGAAGGGCGGCGGAAAAGGCTATTCGAACGTGGTTATGGTTACGCTGGGGACCGGTGTCGGCGGCGGCGTGATCATCAACGGCAAGATCTTCAGCGGCGCTTTCGGAGCCAGCGGGGAACTCGGCCATATGCTGATCAATCCGGACGAGACGGTGCTGTGCGGATGCGGCAAGAAGGGGCATCTGGAACAGTACACTTCCGCAAACGGAGTGGCGCGTCTTGCGAAAAAGCACCTGGAAGCCAGTGATGAGGATTCCTGCCTGCGCCGGGAAGAGAATGTTACGTCCAAAGCTGTGTGCGACGGAGCTAAGGCAGGCGACAGGATGTGCATAGAGATCATGGAAGAATTCGGCAGTATCCTCGGCCGCGGTCTTGCACTGGTTTCCTGCGTGGTTGACCCTGAGATCTACGTGATCGGCGGCGGTATGAGCAAAGCCGGCCCGATGGTGATAGATTATGTGCAGAAGTATTATGTCGAGGCAGCGTTCCATGCCTCCACATCGACCCGCTTCGCCCTCGCTGAACTCGGAAATGACGCCGGAATGTACGGCTGCGTGAAGATGGTCCTGGACAAGATCGCCGGATAAAGGGATGGTCTGCGCTGTATGCTGTTCCACTCAGCAGCAAAACTGCCGGGCGGAATACGCGGGCGGCCTGATCTGTGGAGGGCCGCGAACAGGAACGAATACGGGGAGCCGCGTCTGCGGCTCCTTTTCCTTTATTGACAAGCCTTGCAATTATCTTTTAATATGTTTCTGCAGCACAGAAACCGGCTCAGGAAAGGGGGATGCTCCGACATGGAATTCAGGCTTCACTCGGAATACGCGCCGACCGGCGATCAGCCGGAGGCCATCGCGGCCCTGGTAAAAGGCTTTCGTGAAGGAAATCAGATGCAGACGCTGCTTGGCGTTACAGGTTCCGGAAAGACATTTACCATGGCGAACGTGATAAGTCAGCTGCAGCTCCCGACCCTGGTGATTGCGCACAATAAGACGCTGGCCGCTCAGCTTTACGGGGAGTTTAAGGAGTTTTTTCCTGAGAACGCCGTGGAGTATTTCGTATCTTACTATGATTATTATCAGCCGGAGGCTTACGTCCCCCAGACGGATACCTATATTGAAAAGGATTCTTCCATAAATGATGAGATCGATAAACTGAGGCTTTCCGCAACTGCCTCTCTGACAGAACGCAGGGACGTGGTGGTGGTCAGTTCCGTCTCCTGCATCTACGGCCTGGGCAGCCCGATCGATTTCCGGGAGATGGCTCTGTATCTGCGAGTCGGTGAGGAGAGGGAGCGGGATGAGGTTCTGAGAAAACTGATCCAGCTTCATTATGACCGCTCGGATCTCGATTTCCACCGGTCCACATTCCGGGTCAACGGGGATGTGCTGGATATTTTCCCGGCTGATACGGATGATTACGCCTACAGGATAGAATTCTTCGGCGATGAGATCGACCGGATCACGGAGATCGACCCGCTTACTTCCCATACGCGCACCCAGCTTTCTTTTATCGGGGTTTTTCCGGCCTCCCATTATGTAACGCCCGCCGAAAAAGTGGCGGAGGCGATCCGCGGCATAGAAGCGGAGCTGGAGGAGCGGGTGGCCTGGTTCAGGTCTGAGGACAGGCTGCTGGAAGCCCAGAGAATTTCGGAACGGACGAATTATGACATTGAGATGCTCCGGGAGACAGGTTTCTGCTCCGGCATTGAGAATTATTCCAGGCATATGGACGGAAGGGCGCCCGGGACGCCCCCGCAGACTCTGCTGGATTATTTTCCGGATGAGTTTCTGATCATCATCGACGAGTCCCATATGACCCTTCCCCAGATCAGGGCCATGTACAACGGAGACCAGTCCAGAAAGAGCACACTGGTGGATTACGGTTTCCGCCTTCCCAGTGCCAGGGACAACCGGCCGCTTAAGTTCGAAGAATTCGAGGACAAGATCGACCGGATCATGTTCGTGTCCGCGACGCCGGGTCCCTATGAGAGTGAGCACGAGCTTCTGAGGGCGGAGCAGATCATAAGGCCTACCGGTCTTCTGGATCCCGCCATCGATGTGCGGCCCGTAGCAGGCCAGGTGGAGGATCTGGTCGGTGAGATCAATAAAGAGACGGCCAAGGGGAATAAGATCCTGGTGACGACCCTGACCAAGCGTATGGCGGAGGACCTGACGAACTATCTGAAGGAAGCGGGGATCCGTGTCCAGTACCTGCATTCTGATATCGATACTCTGGAACGGACGAAGATTATCAGGGATATGCGCCTGAATGTATTTGACGTGCTTGTCGGCATCAATCTGCTGAGGGAAGGACTTGACATCCCTGAAATTACCCTGGTCGC
Organism: Lachnospiraceae bacterium UBA3845; assembly: GCA_002392705.1. GTDB lineage: Bacteria > Bacillota > Clostridia > Lachnospirales > Lachnospiraceae > Porcincola. Next base: position 7,825 of record DGHP01000141.1, read on the forward strand.
GATCCTGGATGCCGATAAGGAAGGATTCCTCCGCTCGGAGACATCCCTGATTCAGACCATCGGGCGCGCCGCCCGCAATGTCGACGGACATGTCATCATGTACGCGGATACCGTCACGGATTCCATGCGGCGGGCCATCGATGAGACGAACCGCAGAAGAGCCGCCCAGCAGCGCTACAACGAGGAGCACGGTATCACGCCCACCACGATCCGCAAGAAGGTCAGGGACCTGATCGCCATCTCCCGCGAGATAGCCGTGGAGGAGGAGCGCAGCGAGAAGGATCCGGAATCCATGAGCAGGGAAGAACTGGAGAAGCTGATCGGGGAAGTCGAGAAGAAGATGCGCAGGGCTGCAGCGGACCTGAACTTTGAAGACGCCGCCATGCTCCGCGATAAGATGATCGGGCTGAAGAAAATCCTTCAGGAGATTGACGCCTGATAAAATACACGAACAGATGTTCACATTTGCCCTGCGCTGTGTTATAATGACTCCTGTACAGGCTCAGAAGCAGCCGCATCAGGGCAGGGATCTCTCAAAGTCCCGCTCTTTACAGTTTCAGTTAGACATGCACAGAGAAGGCGGATATGGCAGAGAAAAAGACAGCCCCCAAGAGGGACATTAAAAAGTATATTAGAATCCGCGGGGCAGCGGAGCATAACCTTAAGAATATCGACCTGGACATTCCGCGGAATGAGTTTGTCGTAATGACGGGACTGTCAGGCTCGGGCAAGAGTTCCCTGGCTTTTGACACGATCTACGCGGAAGGGCAGAGGCGCTATATGGAGTCTCTCTCCAGCTATGCCCGGCAGTTCCTGGGACAGATGGAGAAGCCGAAGGTGGAGAGCATCGAGGGCCTTCCTCCCGCGATCTCCATCGATCAGAAGTCCACGAACCATAACCCGCGCTCCACTGTGGGCACTGTGACGGAGATCTATGATTATTTCAGGCTTCTCTACGCAAGGTGCGGCATCGTCCACTGTCCGACCTGCGGAAGGGAGATAAAGCGGCAGAGCGTGGACCAGATGGTCGACACGCTGATGGCTCTCCCCGAGCGGACGAGGATGCAGCTTCTGGCTCCGGTTGTCAGGGGCAGGAAAGGGGAGCATGTCAAGCTCCTGCAGCAGGCGAAGAAGTCCGGCTATGTGAGAGTGCGGGTCGACGGAAGCCTGTATGAACTGAGCGAAGAGATCCGCCTGGATAAGAATATCAAGCACAACATTGAGATTCTGGTTGACCGTCTGATCGTAAAACCCGGAATTGAGAAACGCCTTGCCGAGTCACTGGAGCAGGTGATGGAGCTGGCCGGAGGGCTGGCCTTTGTCGAGGTGCAGAGACCCAGAGGAGCCTCTGATCTTCATCCGGATGAGCTGGGCAGGACGCAGGAAGAGATTCAGAAAAACAGGGCAGCCGCCGCGCCGGCTGCTTCCGCTTCCGCCGCGCAGCAGGAGCCTTTGAAGGATATCTCATCCATGAGTGCCGCGGACCTTACTTCCGCATCCGGTGACAGCGACGCCGGAAGCACGCATAAGGAAACGGAGATGCTTACCTTCTCCGAGAATTTTGCCTGCCCTTATGACGGGACTTCGATCGATGAGATCGAACCGCGTTCATTTTCCTTTAACAACCCGTTCGGAGCCTGCCCGGAATGTACCGGGCTGGGCTATAAGATGGAGTTTGACGAGAATCTGATGATTCCGGACAGGTCCCTGAGCATTGACGATGGGGCTATCGTTGTTCCCGGATGGCAGTCGAGCAGGCAGGAGGGAAGTTTTACGAGAGCCCTGCTGGAAGCACTGGCGTCGGAATATGGTTTTCGTCTGGATACTCCTTTTGAGGACTATCCGGAAAAGATCCATGACATCCTGATCTATGGAACGGACGGACATGAGGTGAAGGTACATTACCGGGGCCAGAGGGGCGTAGGCGTCTATGATGTCGCTTTTGAAGGACTGATCCGGAATGTTCAGAGGCGCTACCGGGAGACCTCCGGGGAGGCCATGAGGGCGGAATATGAGACCTACATGCGGATCACGCCCTGCAAAGCCTGCCGCGGACAGAGACTGAAGCCCGGTGCTCTGGCGGTGACGGTTGCGGACAGGAACATCTATGAGATGACCTGCATGGGGATCGGGGAACTGAAGACTTTTCTGGCATCCCTGGATATGAAGCTGACCGGACAGCAACTGAAGATCGGAGAACAGATCCTGAAGGAGATCCGGGCGAGGATTGCCTTTCTGGTCGATGTGGGACTGGACTACCTGTCCCTTGGGCGGGCCACCGGCAGCCTCTCCGGCGGGGAGGCACAGAGAATCCGCCTGGCGACACAGATCGGCTCCGGGCTTGTAGGAGTGGCCTATATTCTGGATGAGCCTTCCATCGGCCTTCATCAGAGGGATAATGACAAGCTGCTGAACACGCTTTTCCATCTGAGGGATCTGGGGAATTCCGTTCTGGTTGTAGAGCATGACGAGGACACGATGCGCGCCGCGGACTTCATCGTGGATATCGGACCGGGCGCCGGAGCCCACGGCGGGGAGGTTGTAGCCGCCGGAAGCGTGGAGGACCTGGAGAAATGCCCTGATTCCATCACGGGCAGGTATCTGTCCGGTGAACTGAAGATCCGTGTGCCCGAAACGCGCAGAAGCCCCTCCGGCTGGATTACGGTCAGAGGCGCTGCCCAGAATAATCTGAAGCACATCGACGTTTCCTTCCCGGTCGGCGTTTTCACCTGTGTGACCGGCGTCTCCGGATCGGGAAAGAGTTCGCTGGTCAACGAGATCCTGTATAAATATCTGGCCAACAAACTCAACCGGGCCCGTCAGATCACCGGCAGATGCGACGGAATCGACGGAATCGGGCAGCTGGACAAGGTGATTATGATCGACCAGAGCCCCATCGGGCGTACGCCCAG
>DGHP01000164.1 GCA_002392705.1 Lachnospiraceae bacterium UBA3845
TCTGCAGTGATTTCGACTGGTTTCTACCGGTTAACTTCCACCAGGCTCCCTATTTTTTCTCCAAGGATCAATTCCAGTAATTCCACACAGAGTTTCTTATTCTGTTCCAGAATCTTGCAGAACATAAAATCATCCGTAAAAGTCAGTTCCTCATACTTTTTGGCCATATGCTATCCTCCTTAAGGCACAGGTGCTCAGGGCAGGAAAGCCATCCGACCATTTCCCTGCCCTCTTTTTAGTTATGAGCAAGGAATTTCTGCGGAGAATTCCGCCGGATGCAGCAGACGCTGCAGGGAATTGAATTCTGACTTGCTGTGTATTCAGCATATCACAGGAAGGCCTGAATTGCCACAGTGTGTTTTTTGTCATGGTAAATTCTGTATGTACGGTTGCATTTACTCTGACAAATATTGCTGAAAGAGCCGGAAAAAAAATATTTTCTGCGTGGATGTCTCATCGTACCTGCGTATATAAATATGTCCGCAAGATAAGAAATGCGCTGTCGAAAAGGACGGCGGCGGATACAGAAGTTAAAATTCATATAAAAAAGGACCATGCCGTTCACATGATCCTTAAAACCTCTTTATATCGATTTCGAGTTCTTTTTCCCTGTATTTCTCACTTCCTGATAAATCGTTCGTCTGCACCGAGATCTTCGCTCACAAAGCGCTCCACCTTCATGTGCAGATCATATTTCTCCCGCAGTGCCGCCAGCTGTGCCATCATCTGACTGGCATGATGCGCATCGATCGCCGCCTGGTCCCTCCAGCTGTCGATGAGCAGGATGGTCTCCGGATCATCCAGCGGCTGAAAATACTGATAGCGGAGATTGCCCTCTTCCGCCCGGATTGCCCCGGCGATTCCGGAAGATTCCATCTCCTCGGCAAAAGCCTTCGCAGATCCATCTCTGCCCGTATAATAAAGATTGACTGTGATCATCTGTCGATCCTCCTCTCAGGATTCTCCTCTCAGACCGGAACAGCCCGCAGAAGAGCTGTCAGATTATTTCCCGTCCGGGAAGCTGGTAAATGAGCCTCTCTCAAGTTCCGGATACCCGTATTTCTCTTTTGCGTCAGCAAATGCCTTCATCATAAAGCTCATGCATCTGGCAAGATTTCTCATGGTCTGAAGTCCTTCCAGATCCTTCTTCACATCCTCAGCCGTAAAACCGTGCACCTGGTTCCAGTAAGTGGAAGAGGCCACAGGCATCCCGCTGATTGTAAAATACTTGTTCAGGACATCATAACTTGCCGTATTGCCGCCCCTTCTGCAGCTGACTACCGCAGCGCCGACCTTCATCTGTTTGGAAAAAGCGGTGCTGTAAAACAGCCTGTCCATAAAGGAAAGAATCGTCCCGTTCGGCGATGCATAGTAAACCGGGCTTCCAACCACAAGTCCGTCGGCTGCCTCAAACTTCGGCGCCACCTCATTTACCAGATCATCGAACACACACTTGCCCAGCTGGCTGCATTTGCCGCAGGCGATACATCCGCGGATATTCTTTGTCCCCACCTGGATCAGTTCCGCCTCCACACCTTCTGCCTCAAATACTTTCATCATCTCTTCAAGCGCGGCTGCGGTACATCCGTGCTGGTGCGCACTGCCGTTCAGCAATATAACCTTACTCATTTTCGCCCTCCAAAAAACAATCGCTCTGTTATAACTTCATTTCCTGTCTGTCAGACATCTTTACTGATCATTCTACAACCAAATGAGAGGGATCCGCCATAAATCTTTGATCTTCCGTCGGAATATTCCCTGTCCCGCGAAAGCGCCTCAGTCCACATAGTGGATCCGGCTCTCATCGAACCTGTCCTGCTGCTTTCTCTCCTCCGCGGGGTAGCCGTAAGGGAATATCGCAAAAGCCCGCACCGTATCCGGCAGATCCAGAATCTTCTCCACCGCCTGCATACGCTTCTCCTGGGGCGCGATCCCAAGCCAGACACCGCCCAGCCCCTGCGCGCAGGTCTCCAGCCAGAGGTTCTCCATCGCGATGGCCAGATCAATCCGATTTCTGTGTACTATTTATCCACCTATTGTCTCTCTGCCTTCTTCTACCTTTTTTCTTTCTCCACATACGGAACACTCCTCATAATGCCCGTATACAACCACAGTATTTCCATCTTCTTCATATTCCTCGTCATAATGTTCATCCGTAGCTGCAAAAGTATGCTTTGATGTCGCGGCAGTTGTTATCTCCTCTGTAAATTCGCAGCGAAGGCAGGTATGACGGACCAGCCCTGTCGCACAGGTTGCCTCTTTCAATACTTCCTCGTTTCCCCAATCATGGCCTAACGCGTCTATGGTTCTGCCGGTCCGGCTGATCTCTTCCCCGCAGCTGCTGCAGTACACAACCTCATCATAACTTCCTGCTGTCAGGCAGGTGGCGGCGACTTCATTCTCCCTGACCGGATCTGACGCCTGATGGGTATGAGTCTGCGGCTCCTCTGTTTCCTGTGTTTCTGTCTGACGCTCTGTCATCGGCTCCCCTGTCTCCGGAGTTTCCGTCTGCGGTTCTGAGGTCTCAGGCTGCGGCTCCTCTGTCTCCTGTGTTTCCGTCCGACGCACTATCATCGGCACCCCTGTCTCCGGAGTTTCCGCCTGCGGTTCTGAGGTCTCAGGCTGCGGTTCCGCTGTTTCCTGTGTTTCTGTCTGACGCTCTGTCATCGGCTCCACCAGTTCCGGCACTTCCTGCTGAGGCTTTTCCAGCACCTCCAGCGTTTCCGGGATATCCGTCTGACCTTCCACCCATATCTCCAGTTTCTCCGGGGCTTTCGTCTGAGATCCCGCCGGCTTCACTGATCCCGGGGCCCCGGCGGCAGCCGGAGCTGCGTTCGGGGACGGAGCTGCGCTCGGAGACGGAGCTGCACTCGGAGACGGAGCTGCGCTCGAAGACGGAGCCGCGTTCGGAACCGGTTCCGCTTGCGGAGCCGCCGGATCATCCTCCGCATCATCCTTCAGAAGGTCACTCGCATTTGCAACCTTTTCAAAAGTTTCGGATTTCCTCTGATAAAATCGACGGTTTCTTCTCCCAGATCGCTTTTTTCTGCCGGCATGACAGCAGCAGCACCGTCTGCTCTGTTATCCTGATTTCTGTCCACCAGAGTGATTTTTTCACCGGCATTTACCAGTATCGTCCGGGAAACCCCATTCTCATCCTGGTAAGTCACCTCCGCTGTCCCCTCCAGAACAACCAGCTGCGATATATTTCCGTCTATATTATCAGGAAGCATTTTAAGAAGCAGTTCCTGGAATGTTGGATTGGCCTCCAGCAGCTGCCGGTTAATATCGTCTTCTGACCCGTCAAAAGATGTTACATGAACAACCGTTCCCCGGATGCCGACCACCATGGTAGATGTCTGAATATCGAGACTTTCATTTTCATCCAGCTTTTCCTGCACATCCAGAAGCAGTCTGCCGGAGGCAAGCGTCAGCTTCATCTGGTTTTTTACGGTTTCAAACAATACCTGCGTCATTGCGTCCAGCGTAAGAATTTTACTGGAGTCAAGGCCAACCGAAGCCAGACTTTTCCCGCCTGTGGACAGACTCTCTCCATTGTTCAGGCGCATATTTTCCATAAGGAAACCATATTCACCATTCTCATCAACGATACGTACGTCGCCCTCATAATTCAGAAGACGCATGATATTCGCGGTATAGCTTTCCGCCAGCGCACCTGTGCAGAGACTCAGCGTGATGATTGCCGTCATGCCGGCTGCAAGAAACCTGTGCAGATAATTATGCATTTTCATACTCATAATCCGATCCCTTTCTGTGTCCTCCTCTTTCCGGATACAGCTGTTTCTTATTCTGATTACTGGTCATAATCTTTCCAGTCGCCAAAGAAGCCGCGGTCACTGTGCCCTGTTTTTTTCCCTTTTTCATCATAGTGGTTAAGACTGCCGAAGAGCCCCCATCTGCTTTCACCGGTCTTGTGACCGTTCCGGTCATAGTGCTTCATATCCCCGAACAAACCGGGGCGGCTTTCTCCGATCTTGCGGCCTTTTGCGTCATATTCATTATACCCGCCGAACAGGGAAGGGCGGCTTTCTCCGATCTTCCTGCCCTTCTCATCATAATGATTGATCTCTCCGAACAATCCGATTCTGCTGGATCCTTTTTGCTTCATATCCGTCACCCCGTATTCTTATCATACCATAATCAGCAGCTGTCACCCCGCCGCAGCACGGCATTTCTCAAAGGCCAGGCGGGGATAATTGTCCTCCTCCACATAGATCGTGCCGCAATGGACAAATCCCAGCTTTCTGAGAAGATTCTGCATGACGATATTGTCACCGTGCGTATCCATCCGCAGGTGGCCGCACTGCTCATAAGCCCAGTTGATGCAGAAGGCTCCGATCCCTTTTTCGGACCCGTC
>DGHP01000025.1 GCA_002392705.1 Lachnospiraceae bacterium UBA3845
TCAGTCAGGAATAAATCAGCGTTTCCCTATGAAAACGCACCGCATAACAAAGCCCCGCACCGGGGGCTGCAGCCGCATAAGAGCTGCTCCCCGGCCGGGGCTTTTCTTAACAGAATACGGATCAGTCAGCCTTCTCCCGTATTCCTTTTCTTCTTACGCAATAGAATATTCTTCCCCGCTTACTGAATGGAGGCGTGATATTCCTGAAGAGATCTGACCGAACTGCTTACACCCTTCTTCTGGACACGGATTCCCGTCGCGGTAGCGATGGCTGCAGCCATCGTTGTGATATACGGAATCCGGTTCTTGATGGCATTTTTGCGGATGTAGCTGTCGTCGATCGTGCTCTCCTTGCCGACCGGCGTATTCACGATCAGGTCGATCTTGCCGTTAGTGATCGCGTCAAGGATATTCGGACGGCCTTCATTGATCTTCTTGATCATCTCCGCAGGGATGCCGGCTTCCCGGATCTTCCTGCATGTCCCCTCCGTCGCCACGATCCTGAAGCCATCCTCATGGAAGCTTCTGGCCACCTCCACCAGATCCGGCTTGTTGGCATTATTGACGCTGATCAGAACCGTGCCGGACAGGGGCAGCTTCGTCTGGGTTGCTTCCTGCGCTTTGTAGAAAGCACCGCCCCAGTTTTCCGACAGTCCCAGCACCTCGCCGGTGGACCTCATCTCCGGCCCGAGAACCGGGTCAACTTCCTGGAACATATTGAAGGGGAACACCGCTTCCTTTACGCCGTAATAAGGAATCTTCCGGTCATGAAGCTGCGGAACCGGAGACTCTCTTCCGGTCAGCGGCGCGGTCATGATATCCGTAGCGATGCGGACCATGTTGATATCGCAGACCTTGGATACCAGCGGAACCGTGCGGGAAGCGCGCGGATTCGCCTCAAGCACATAGACAATGCCATCCTCGATCGCGTACTGCATATTCATCAGTCCGACAACATTCATCTCCTGCGCGATGCGCATCGTATAATCCTTGATGGTCGCGATCTGCTCCTCCGTCAGATGTCTGGAGGGAAGAATGCAGGCGGAATCTCCGGAATGAACTCCGGCAAGCTCAATATGCTCCATGACAGCCGGAACAAATACATGTTCGCCGTCGCTGATGGCATCCGCTTCGCACTCGGTTGCGTGATGCAGGAAGCGGTCGATCAGGATCGGCCTGTCCGGCGTCACTCCGACAGCCTCTCTCATATAGACGCTCATCTGCTCCTCGTCATGCACCACTTCCATGCCGCGGCCTCCGAGCACATAGGAAGGACGGACCATGACCGGATATCCGATCCGGCCCGCGATCTCCTTTGCCTCCTCCACCGTTACAGCCATGCCGGATTCCGGCATCGGAATGCCAAGTTTGTCCATCATGCCGCGGAACAGGTCACGGTCTTCCGCCATATCGATGGTCTCAGGGCTTGTGCCGAGGATATTGACCCCGTATTTTTTCAGGTCGGCTGCCAGGTTGAGCGGTGTCTGACCGCCAAACTGCGCGATGACGCCGACCGGCTTCTCCTTGCGGTAGATCGCCAGCACGTCCTCCAGGGTCAGGGGCTCAAAGTAGAGCTTGTCAGAGGTATCATAATCCGTGGAAACCGTCTCCGGGTTGCAGTTGACGATAACCGTCTCAAATCCCAGTTTCTTAAGGGCAAATGCCGCATGTACGCAGCAGTAGTCAAATTCGATTCCCTGTCCGATCCGGTTGGGGCCTCCGCCCAGGATCATCACCTTTCTGCGGTCACTGTTCACCGGGTCGCGGTCTTCCGGAAGGTTATAGCTGCTGTAATAGTAGGCGCTGTCCTTTGTTCCGGACACATGCACGCCCTCCCAGCGTTCCTCGCATCCTTCGGCCTCGCGGGCATTGCGGACCGCCTCCTCGCTGACCCCGCAGAGCATGCTCAGGTAGCGGTCGGAGAAGCCATCCTTCTTTGCCTGAACCAGAACCGCCGCCGACGGTACATGTCCCGGTATGCAGGCAGGATCCGCCGGAACGGAACTTTCCTCTGCGCCATCCGGAGTCCGCAGCCAGATCCCGGCCACTTCCTCTGGGGACATATCATGGGAATCGGCGACCAGAACAGCCTCCTCTTCCACAAGTTCTTTCATCTGCTCAATGAAATAATGCTTGATTTTTGTCTTCTCGTAAAGCTCCTCAACAGAAGCCCCCTTCCGCAGGGCTTCATACATGATGAACTGGCGCTCACTGGTCGGATAGCGGAGCATATGCATAAGCTCCTTCAGGCTCCTTTCATGGAGATCCTTCGCGAATCCAAGACCGTACCTGCCCTTTTCAAGGGAACGGATCGCCTTCTGGAAAGCTTCCTTATAAGTCTTTCCGATGCTCATCACTTCGCCGACGGCACGCATCTGTGTGCCCAGATGATCATCCGCACCTTTGAACTTCTCAAATGCCCAGCGGGCAAACTTGATGACAACATAGTCGCCGTCCGGTACATATTTATCCAGCGTACCGTATTTTCCGCACTCGATATCCTCCAGGTTCAGCCCGCAGGCCAGCATGGCCGAAACAAGAGCAATCGGGAAACCGGTCGCCTTGGAAGCCAGGGCGGAGGACCTCGAAGTACGCGGATTAATCTCGATAACAATAATTCTGCCGCTCTTCGGGTCATGGGCGAACTGGCAGTTGCAGCCGCCGATTACCTGGACCTTGTCCACGATCTTGTAAGCCTGCTCCTGAAGCCGTCTCTGAACGTCCTCCGAAATCGTCAGCATCGGCGCCGAACAGAAGGAATCTCCCGTATGAACGCCCATCGGATCGATGTTCTCGATGAAGCAGACTGTAATCATCTTCCCTTTGGAATCGCGGACAATCTCCAGCTCCAGCTCTTCCCAGCCGATGACAGACTCTTCCACCAGCACCTGATGCACAAGGGAAGCCTGCAGACCTCTGGCGCAGACCGTACGCAGCTCATCCACATTATAGACCAGGCCGCCGCCCGCTCCGCCCATCGTATAGGCCGGGCGCAGAACCACAGGATAACCGAGTTTCTCAGCGATGCTGACCGCTTCGTCCACAGAGTAGGCAACCTGGCTTCTGGCCATCTCGATGCCAAGTTCATCCATGGTATTCTTGAACTCGATACGGTCCTCGCCCCGCTCGATCGCGTCCACCTGAACGCCGATGACTTTCACGCCATACTTGTCCAGTACACCTGCTTTGGACAGTTCAGAGCAGAGATTCAGGCCGGACTGGCCTCCAAGGTTCGGGAGAAGGGCATCCGGTCTCTCCTTCTCTATGATCTGGGAGAGCCGCTCCACATTCAGCGGTTCGATATAAGTAACATCGGCAGTTTCCGGATCCGTCATGATGGTTGCCGGATTCGAGTTTACCAGAATGATCTTGTAACCGAGTTTTCTCAGCGCCTTGCATGCCTGAGTTCCAGAGTAATCAAACTCGCAGGCCTGGCCGATGATAATCGGGCCGGAACCAATGATCAGAATCCGGTTAATATCGTCTCGCTTCATAGATGTCCTCCAATCTAAAACTGGTCCAGATGCATGTTTATCCAGTCAATTTTGCTTTCTCACTAATGTAGCACGAACATTTCTTTTCCGGAAACCAAAATTCTGCCTGCATGGGTCCTGTTTTTTAGTCATATTTTCCATATCGGCTCATGAAGACGGAAGTATTCCGTGCGAGGCACACTGAGATCTCCTGCGAATGCGCAGTCATCAGGGCTGTCGGACAAAAATCCCTCATTACCCGAAGAACTGTCAGCGGCAGAAGCATGCCATACAGGGCCTGCAGAGCAGAAGGATTTGTGCGGAGCATAGAGCCACGAGCGCACAGAGCTAGTCCGGCGGTTAAAACTGCCGTGCGCCCGGGCGCAATTCCGCCTGGGCGGAATTGAATTAATTCTCACTTAATCTTTCTCATGTATACTTCTAAGAAGCAGAATAGCCGGGAGGACCGGGAACCGGGCCGACATAAATTCTCTTACGGAAAAGATCAGGTTGCCTGCTTCCCCGGCCGCTGCTGTGACGACTGTTTTCAGATATTTTCTCTTCCATATGAATGCGTCTGTGCGCAGAAAAGCAATCAGCCTGTAAAGAGGGCCCCTCACCCTCTGAAAAGGTGTTGAAAGACATTCATTTTTTTCCCGGGTATTATCATGCGGGTGGATCCCTCCTTAATATCCCGGTTCAGAACCAGACCGGGTGCCACCTGATTCTCAGCTTGTATTACCGAAGACAATTCTCCGGGACAGATATGGCATGAATGCCGGATCATCTCACCATATAAACTTTCGCAGCAGATCGCATACAAAAGAATTATTATGGAAGTTTTTTCTGAGAACAGCTCTTAGATCAGGGCAGGCTGCTATACGGCCTGTCTCTTAAAAATGACCCGCAGGCAGACGGCAGCACGCCAATAGCCTGTGGGTCTTTTTTATAATCACGCATCTCGCAGCAAAGCTGCCCGATGTCCCTCAGCCCTCAAATGTCTGCTCATGCAGCCATGGCAGCCACTTTCGGGCTTTATCGCACAAAAACAGGCTTCCTGTTCAGGAAGCCTTTCATCATCATATATAAAAAGCGAATCGGGGCAGCGAGATTTGAACTCGCGACCTCTCGGCCCCCAGCCGAGCGCGCTACCAAGCTACGCCATACCCCGAAACACTTTGCTATTATATCACACTTTTTCAGGATTTCAAGAACAGATTTGCTTTTTCTCATCACAGGGCTTTGAGTGCCAGCCACTCCGCCGCCAGCGCTGTCCAGCCTGCCACATGGGCGTCCGCAAACTGTCCTTCCGCGGCATTCTCCACTTCCCCGGTAGCAAGAGAAAGCCCATGAACACCCTTTGGATAGATATGAAGCTCCGCGCTCACTCCGGCATTTTTCAATGCCTGAAAGAAAAGAATGGAATTCTCAACCGGAACCGTCCCGTCCGTCTCTGTATGCCAGAGAAAAGCCGGCGGAGTCTGCGCGTCCGCGTAATTTTCAAGAGAAAACCAGGCGCGGGCTTTCTGCCGTTCATCCCCGCCCCGCCGGGCATCCGCATCCGTCCCCGTCAGACGGTCGAGGCTTCTTGTATGTGCATACTGCCCGCCGGAGATAACGGGATATGCCAGAATCATACGGTCAGGCCGGAAAATCTCAGGCCCCGGCAGATCTGCGGATTCCCCGCTCCCGGACAGATACCGGACCGGTTCTTCCAGCCAGTCCGCCCCGTTCCAGTCCGGATCATTCCAGTGAACACCCAGGCTGCAGGCACAGTGGGCTCCTGCCGAAAAGCCTGCCAGGTAAACCGGCTCAGCCGGAAACAGAAGCTTCAGTTTCGCCACAGCCCATGCTGCCTGCCTTACCGGCCGCAGCAGAAGCGGCTCCGAATCCACATCATAGTACAGGACCGCCGTCCGGTAGCCCATACGGGCAAATGCTTTCGCAACCGGCAGATCCTCTCTCCCCGAAAGCCAGCTGTAACCTCCGCCGGGGAAGATAAGAACCGTCCCTCTCTTCTTCTCTCCCTCCGGCCTGAAATCCGGCAATGACAGCACTGCATCATATATCCCTGAAATCTTCATATCTCCCATCACATTTCTCCATCTTCACTTTGATCTCTCTGCAGCTTTCAGAGATTCAGAATAATGATACTTTCTGTAGGTTCCGGGAGTCAATCCTGTTTCTTCTTTAAAGATATGGATAAAATAGCTCTGCGAACTAAAGGCAAGCGCCCCGGCTATCTCGGAGGCAGTCAGATCCGTATCCCGCAGGAGATTTTTCGCGTTCTCGATCCTTCTCCTGCGGACATATTCCGAAAAAGACACCCCTGTTTCCTTTTTAAACAGTTCTGACAGATAGCTTCTGTTCAGCTGCAGTTCCTCCGCCGCGTCAGAAAGCCGCAGTTCCTGGTGCAGGTTCCTGTCGATATAAGTGATGCAGTTGTGTACATGCAGGGAATACTGCGGATTGGTCTGAAGATGCCTCATCTGATTCGTAAAATAGGAAAACATCTCCCAGAAAATGGAAAAAACTGAATTCCTGTCCAGGCACTGGTCCATTCTCCTTATATACAGATCACTTAATATGTAGGCGTGCTCGGAATCCATTCCGCCTTCTATGGCAAAACGGGTTGTCAGTGTAATGCCCGCGAGAAAAGTATATTTTGCGTCGCGCACGGGATCTGCGGAAAGCTTTCCCATCAGAGGGCTCAGGAGCAGCTTCCGGATCTCCTCAGGCGCTCTGTCGTCCCCTTTCTGCATCATCCGGTAAGGCTTCATCTCCTCTTCATAAGAATGATGCCGCCTTCCATTTTCCCGGTTTTCATAGATCTCCCAGGAAACCTGGGCCGCCATGCTGCCGCCGTGGCTTTTCAGATAATCCGCCCGCGCCTCCCTCCGCAGACTTTCCGCATCCGAATGAGTTCCCATATTTCCCATATTTCCTCCTGCTAAGCATTTTTAACAATGATTATACGATGATATTACCATAAAAACGACTATTCTGCAATTATTGAAGGCTTTCTTCTGCTATATTCCAGACCTTGTAAGGAATACTTCTGATCCGGCCCCCGGCAGGAAAAGAGATTCAGTTACAATCGCAGCAGCGGCTGCAAAATGCAAGGAGGTATAAATTATGATGGATTGGCATGATACAAGGTACATGGACCTGAACACCTATATCGCGGAGGATGTGCTCACACCGGAGCTCAGAGATTCTTACGGCGATACAAGATTTTCCATGAAAGGCTGGTTCAGGAATCTGTTTGGCAGAAAAAACTGACAGGCAGGCCTGAGACGGCCGGTTTCTGAAAGCGCAGAAAGCAAAAATACAGCCTTTTGGCTGAATGAATACAGAAGCGGTATCCCCGGGAAAGAGGATGCCGCTTCTTTTCTATATAATCGCCCTTTCTATAGCAGGCGGGACTTATCTGAGATCGGGTCAACCAGTGTGATATCGTCCCGTCCTTTCTATTGCAGGCGGGACTTATCTGGTGTATAGACAGACAATCTTTGCTTATGAGAAAACTTCCAAATCCTCGTCGTGCAGACTTCCGTGACTTATTCCCAGACAGTCTTTTAAAATGCGCACCATACATTCTGCTTTCATAACATACTTATTACACGCATTCTGTAATGCGTAATACGCACACAAAAAACTTGTTCATGTCAGCTTTTTTGTGCGCAAGCCACACACTTTCGCCTTCTTTTATACGTATAGTACATACTTTCGTTTTATCGATTCTGCCTTAACCGAATTGAGCCCGGGTGCAAGGCAGTTTCAGCTGCCGGACTTCATCTGTGCGCTCTCGGCTTTGCGCTCCGCCTCGGTCGATGAAATTCAGATGCGAAGACCGGGAGCGCGTACGGTTTCATCAGCCGTGGATCGCAGCCGCAGCGAAATTCCGGAAGGGATTGCACCTTGACATACGCAGTTATTTCCTTTTATGATATCTGCTGCGGCCTGCAGCAGGAACTCTTCTCCCGCTGTTTTCCCGCATACTATACTTTCATGCAGCAGGAAACGCACTGTTTCCGGCATCTGCCGGCAGTATCTTCTCCGCGATTCCGGTCGGTGTCCTGCAGGGAAGCGTCACGCTTCTGGCCCGGCTCATCCAGCCGATGATGACACAGGCTGCTCTTGATCATATATCCCTGACCGGCAGTATTCTCATCCTCTGCGTCGGAGTCAATCTGGTCTGGAAGGGCACCATCAAAGTAGCCAATCTGCTGCCGGCCCTGCTCTTCACCGTTTTATTTGCCTTCCTGCCGCTTCCTCTGTGAGAGCGGCTCCTGTCCGGCTAATGGAAGCCCGATCACAATAACTCTGAATAAAGCCTTTCAGCTGTCAGACATCTGATCCCGATAATCAGAGATGAAGGCAGTTGAAAGGCTTTTTGATTGAATGCTATAATCATGGAAGAAGAAATCAGTCCGGAGCTGACCAGGTAATTGCCGATGCGAAAGGAATCCTTGATATGAATAATACCCCTGAACTGATTGTCATGCTTACCTACGCGGATCTGACTGTTGAAAACGCGGCCGGGATCTTTGAACAGTGCAAGAATACAAAGGCAAAATACTGGGGGTTCAAAGAGATTCCCCTCCCTCCTGATCAGATGAAGGAACTTTTTGCCTATATGAAACAATGCGGCAAGCACACCGGTCTTGAGGTGGTGGAATACACGGAAGAAAAATGTCTTGCAGGCGCCCGCATGGCAGCTGCATGCGGCTGCGAATTTCTGATGGGAACCGCCTTCTTCGACTCCGTCAATGATCTGTGCCGGGCGGAAGGAATCAAATATCTCCCCTTTGTCGGGCATGTCTCCGGAAGGCCCTCCATTCTGGAAGGTACGGTTGAAGAAATGATCGCGCAGGCCGGTACTTATCTGGAAAAGGGTGCTTACGGAATTGACCTGCTGGGTTACCGGCACGCAGAAAACCCCGCAGCCCTGAACCGTGCCTTCGTCGCCTCCGTCAGTGCCCCTGTCTGCCTTGCAGGCAGTATAAACAGCTACGAACGGCTCGATGAAGTAAAAGAAGCCGCTCCCTGGTCTTTCACCATCGGAAGCGCCTTCTTCGACAATCGTTTTGGCGGCAGTTTCGCCGAACAGATTGATAAAGTATGTGATTATATGCTTCAGCCGCTGTCCGGCCGGAAGCCTTCGATGCAGAATTAACTCCGGGGATAAATCCCGGCAGTGATCATTCCCTCTGCTTTGCAGAACCTGTCTGCATTCCGTTTAAAGCTAACGGATCAGCTCCTCCGGAATCAGCGAGGGATCAAACATCACCCTGGAGTGGTTGTTCAGCAGGAGTGTGCGTTCCACCAGTTTTCCGCTTTCGCGGTCCAGAGTCTCCTTATAGATTCTGGAAATGCGGTAATAGCTGTCCCCTTCTCTGTGGAAATGATGGTCTTCTTCGGCCAGTCTGTACTCCCAGGGGTACGCTCTCCTGCTCCTCAGCTCACCTTTGAGCATCCCGTCCTCACACCATAAAAGCAGCTGGACATCCTGATCCGTATCATTGCGGAAGCGATAATCTATGTAGTTATAGCTGACCGCCGTTCCTGCGCTGAAAGGAACCCTCTTCCAGCCCGGATCCGGTGCCAGGGCATCGGAATGATTGTGAAACTCTGTCACTGTCATAGGGCTGTGAACAACCAGCAGATGGATCGAATTGCCCAGATTGCACAGACCGCCTCCCAGCCCCGGGCGGAGCTGATTGCCGATAATAACGCGGCCGTCCCTGTATCCCTTTCTTCTCGTTGTCTTTCCGACAGTATGCCAGAAGGAAAAGACTTCACCCGGCCGGATAATGATTCCGTTGATCTGCCGGCAGGCAAGATCGATATTGACCGCTTTGTTTTCCTGCAGGACAGGATCAATCCCGGGTCCCGTCTTAATCAGGCCGGAACTCACCGAAGAAACCAGATTCGGCAGCTTCTTTTTCCGAATCGTTTCAGCGAACCGTTCTCTGTTCAGCAGATCCTGCATGTGCCGCCTGGCAATCTCTTTCTGAGTGGAGATCTTATAAAAAAGTGGATTCCTGTCGCAGAAAAGGACCTTTTCCTTTTCCTTTTCCTTCTTTTCTCTGCCGCCCTGTCCCTTCGTTTCTGTCATCTTCCTGCTCCTGATGCTGTCAGGCGTTCCATAAAATCTGCTGTGTTTCCAGACATACAGAACCACCATCTCCAGGTACCGCCTTTTGCCGATCCGTATCTCATTTTCTCCTTTGATAAAGTGCACCAGGATACTGTCTATTCCGCTCCGGTTCGCCCCGCGGATATCGGTAAAAACCTGATCGCCGATGCAGAGTGCTTCTTCTTTCGCAATTCCGAGCATCCTTACAGCTCTCAGATAAGCTTCCGGATCCGGCTTGCCCGCGTCACAGATATACAGCGTATCTATATTTCTGATAAAACGCAGCACGCGCTCTTCATCATTGTTGGACAGGAGGATCGTCTTCAGACCTGTCTCATGAATCGTGCGGAAAAGCCGGTCAATCTCCGGCGTCGAATCATCTCCGTGGTGAACCAGTGTATTGTCTATATCAAACAGGATTCCTCTGTAGCCGTGCCTGTAAAGCTTCTGATAATCGAGCTGAAAAACACTGTCCGCATAGGCGGACGGATAGAATTCCCTGATCATCGGCCATCCTCTCAGCATATCGTGCAGGTCCATAACTCCGGAAAACAGCTTTGCAGGCCTTCTGTCAGCCCGCTGCCACCGGACCTGTGAAAGCATCTGCAGACGCTTCATGTTCCGTTTCCTGCAGCGTTTCCTGATCTTTTTCCTGCCCGGCTTCTGTTTCCATATCCGGCCGGGCCGCCTCGTCCTCTGTCTGCTCCGCCTGATGCTGAAGTTTTTCATCTCTCCACTGCTTATACGCGTTCAGCTCCGGCTCGCAGAATTTCAGGGCAAATCCAAGAACAGAAACGTCATCCACATATCCGACAACCGGAATATAATCCGGAACCAGATCTTTTCTCTTTACCAGATAGATGAAGGCACTCACGACCGTCACGATCACCTTGACCGGCACCTCCGTGTACTCCTTCGTGATAAAGCTCTTTACCAGAGAAATCGTAAGCGGGACATTTGACAGGACAGGGCCGGCTACCGGAATCTCTTTTAATCTCTCCTCGAGAGCAATCAGGAGCGCATCTACTTTGGAACTGTCCTTAAGAAGTTCCTGTGCCTCATTCATGCCGCCGGCCACGATTTCTTTTGCCTTGCTCAGATCAACTTCCATACCATTCTCCTCACTTAACATAATTTTGTTTACAGTTCCGCTGCCCGTCAGAAGCAGCATGGAATGATAAACGCTCAATTACACAGCTTTCATAGCATATGTACTGTGTTTTTGCAAGAAGGAATTCCGGGTATACGCCTGACAGACAGATTCCTGTGTATACCTTTATCTGTACTCAGACCGTATCCAGCCAGCACTGGTCCTGATCAAGCTCTTTCAGGAATATGCGGGACTGGTCAGCCAGGGCTTTTGCCTGATGGTATTTGAAAAGCATCCTCCCGTCCCCGGCCGGTCCGAGGATTTCAATCTTTCCGGTCGGATGGGACATACAGTAATGAAAGCTTTTTGCCTGGCCGTTCATCTGCTCCTTTGCTTTTTCAACAATCCGTGAACCTGTTATAAGCGGAAGCTGGAACTCATCCAGAGCGCCTCTTGCCGGCCTGCACTGGAAAATATAGTATGGGATTACGCCGAAAGAGACGAGGCCGTTCATAAGCCTTCCAAGCGTATCCGGATCGTCATTGACCCCCTTCAGCAGCACAGTCTGGTTTCTGACCGCGCACCCGCAGCCTTTCAGGACTGCGACTGCCTTTTTTGCCTCATCCGTTATCTCCCTGGGATGATTAAAATGAGTAACGATCACAATCTGTTTTTTCAGACAGTATTTTTTCAGAATCGACAGAAGCTCCTGATCCTCATAGATTCTCGCAGGAAGCACGACCGGTGTCCTGGTGCCGATCCGGATAAAATCAAGGGCGGGAATCTCCGAAAAAGCCTGCAGGTATTCCTCTATATGGCGGTTGACATTGATCAGCGCATCCCCGCCGGACAGAAGCACATTATTAATCTCCGGATGCTCTTTCACATAGCGGACCATGTCCGGAATATGGGAGGCGATCTCGTCCTGGGTTGAACCTACCATCCGTTTCCGGAAGCAGAAGCGGCAGTACATCGAGCACTGGTTCGTCGTCAGAATCAGCGCCGTCTGCCGGTACTTGTGCTGCATCCCCCGGGTGACGGTGTTTGAACTCTCCCCGCTCGTATCTTCATGTCCTGTCTCAGAAAGCTCCTGCAGTCCCGGAATACAGATCTTCCGGATCGGATCATCCGGATCTGAAAGGTCAATCAGTTTCAGATAATAGGGCGGTATACAGATCGGATACTTCTCAGAAACAGTTCTGATCCATTCTTTATCAGAGCCATTCAGTCCTATAGCCGTGGCAAGCTGATCCACATCTCTGATGCATTCTGAAAGAAGTTGATTTAATATAGACATAAAACGCTCCTTTCTTTCTGAATTATATGCTCGATACGTCGAATCTAAATAAATTATACCGCAGAAAAGTGAAATTTTTGTGTATTAATTCTCTGTTTCTTTTCCAGTTTTCGCCTTGTCCGTACAAAAAGCATAAAAATCAGTCAGAAGTCCCGGGCGCATTTATGCGTTTTCTAAGAAAAACACTGCTTCTGTCAGTTTTCACTTAGCGCCTCCGGCGGATCGCAGTACCGCGCATCCTGTTTCAGCCGCGTTCCTGGTTTTCATCCGCGTCTTCCGCCACCATCATTCTGGCCAGTGAAGAATTCTTATACCGCCTGTCACCCGTCACCTCCCTGATCACACGGATCCCCTCCGGAAGGATGACCGGCTCATCAGCGTTTCTGAGTTCGATCTCCAGCACAGCCTGCTTCTTCCACTCCGGATACAGATCGATCTCATAATAGCGGTTATTCTCCGCCAGACTATATCTCGTTTTTCTGATCGGTCTTGCCTCCGGATCGGCATCCGCAAGCTGTTTGATATAGGCGCTTTCGCTGAGGCGCTCCTCCAGTACCACTCTCCGGGTCGGCGAAATCGGGCGTTTTTCGGAGCGATAGTAAATATAGTGGCCGTCGATCCCACGTTTGCGCAGCCGGATCTGAATATCCGGACTGCTCTTAAGGTAAGTCTGCACGATCTCCACCTTCCTGCAGTTCGGCAGAGACTCCAGCCATCCTGTATCCGGACAGGCGATCAGGAACTTTCTCTCAATCTCCATGGGATCCGGTTCACCCAGGAAGGACACGATCTCCGCAATCAGTTTTTCCAGTTTCGTCCGGAAATCTGTCCCATTGTCAATAATTTTCAAATGCGGATGCCCGGTCCATGCTGCGATCAGCTTGTCATCCATGGCAGCAGCTTCTTCCACCGTCTCATAGCGCGCCGCGTTATTGGCTGTCGTATATGCCTCCTCAGCTCCTTTCGCGGCGGTCACCAGATGAAAGACCGCATCGTAGCTTTCCCGCAGTGTCAGTTCATCGATGCCAAGGCCGTCCAGAACCTGCTTCCACTCTTCCGGGGTCATATAAGCCCTGTTGTCAAGCCCGCCCCGGTCGCAGACAATCAGAATCTTCTCATCCTTCATGGTCCGGGCAGCCTGCTCAAAAATGGCTTCTTTTTCCATCTGAAGGCGGACCTGGCATCTCTGGTAATCCAGATTCGTACCGCAGGTCCAGGGTGCCACGCCTCCCGAAATCAGTTCCGTGGCTGTCTCCGGGATAAACAGAACCCTGTAGCCCCGTCTGGTAAATTCATTCTGGATCCAGCTGAGAGCGGTCGTCTTGCCCGCGCAGGGTCCCCCTGTGATCACAATCTTTCTCATCATCATATGCCGCCTCCGTATTCTCCCTGAAAACCGGTCTCTGTACCCACTCTCACCTTATGTCAGCACGCCGTGCGCCATCTTCTGCCGGCCCGGCAAACCGGATCTGATCCTAAAATGGCTGGGAACAGCAGCTTTTATACAGACATTATACCATACCGGCAGCGCCGAAACCGGCCGGCAGCTCTTTTCATTCCGCATTTTTCAGCTGTTCTGATTCATTGTCCTGTGTTATAATATTCTGCATAAGAGTTACTTCGGGTGTTCCCGTTCACGGGAATGGCAAAAACTCATATCTCAGGGAGGATACAGGAATCATGAACAAAAAATGTTTGGCAGTTATGATGAGCGCAGTGCTGATGGCCGGAACGGCAGGCATGAGCATGCCGGCATTCGCAGCCGAATCAGAAGCGGAGCAGGAAAGCTCCGGGCTTCTCGGCAGCCTGCTTGGCAGTGGTGCTCTCTCTGATCTGTTCTCAGAGGATGGGGAACTTGGAAAACTGCTTTCGGACAGCAATCTCAGCGGACTTCTCTCGGAGAACGGTGATCTTGCCGGCCTTGTCGCGGAAGATGGCCCCCTGGCGGGAGTTTTCTCGGAAGACGGTCCTATTGCGGGGCTCCTCGCGGAAGATGGGCCTCTGGCAGGCGCCCTTTCTGAAGACGGTCCTGTCGCGCAGCTTTTCTCAGAGGGCGGCGCTCTGAGCGGGCTTCTGGGCGATGCCTCCTCAGCCGGGGATTTTCTGAGCCAGCTGGCCGATGAGGGCAGTGAGCTTCGCGGCAGCTTCGACGGTCTGATCTCCGCCTTTACAGATGAGAACGGCGAATTTGACGAAGAAAAGACCACAGCCCTTCTGAACTCGCTGGGCGTCCTGGACGAGAATAATAACCTGAATCTGGAGGAAATCGGCACTCTGATTGAAGGCCTTGCCGGTTCCATGGTCACAGATGAGACGGAAGCTGATTATGATTTCGATGACATGGATCTGGGGCCGCTGTTTGAATACTCTGAGCAGATCCAGGCAGCTGCCGAGAAATATGTGCTCGAAGCAAACGCGGACAGCTTTGAAGAGACCGATCTTAATTTCTTTGTTCCCATGCTCGTAGAGGCAAAGGAAGAAGATGACGGAACGATCAAGGTTCTCGGTGATTTCTGGCAGTTCAATTACAACATTGACAATGATACCCTCGTGGAATCAAGCGGCGGTTCCATGCCCGCTCTTCTGACCATGGAAAAGGCGGAGGACGGTTCCCTCAGCGTCACCGAAGGCAGAGCCGCTCAGGACGGTGAAGGCAACTGGGCGGATATTGAAAGCTTTTGTGAAGAGGTTGGCACCACAACCGATCAGTATCTGTCATGCACCGATGAAACCAGCCGTGAAATCTCTTTTGACTCCCTTATTCTCGACTACATCGAACAGCACCCGGAGATCACAAAGGTTGAAGTGTCCGGAGAAGTGCTCACAGCCGAGGAGCTGGAGAAAGATATGGATGAGAAACTTGAAACCCTGCTGATGGCTCTGTTCGCTGCTTTCTCAGAGGGCGAAGGCACAGAATTCATGACCGAAGCTGAATCCATGACCGAAGCTGATATGTAAGAAGAAGATATCTAAGAAGAAGATATCTAAAAAAAGCCTTCCGGCGGCAAATTGCTGCTGCCGGAAGGCTTCTTTATTTCAGGACTGCTGTTTCCCCAGCCGGATCACATTCCAGGATGCCTTCGGCAGGCAGGCTGTCATCATCCTGCCGTCCACCGTGCTCCCGCTCATTTTTTCCGGGGCGACCTTCTGCTCCGCGGCGCTGTTGACCGCCTTGAGGTCATCGCTTCTCAGAACGATATGTTCCAGAAGCTCATAGCCTTCAAAGTTTCCGATATCGCAGCTGAGGGTTATATCATCCCCGAGGTCTCTGTTGACCGCAAACACGGTCAGCTCTTCCTTCTCCTCATTATACACAGCCACAGACTCAACATCCGTCACATCCGTGTAATTCTTTGTGTCATGCTTCGAAGAAGCCAGAACCGGCTGCAGCGCGATGCCCCTGCCGTATTTTGAAGCATGCAGATAGGGATAATAGATGGTCTGCGTCCATGCTCCGCCGTCCTTCTCTGTCATGATCGGAGCGATAACGTTGACCAGCTGGGCCAGGCAGGCCATCTTCACACGGTCGGAATGTTTGATCAGGGTGATCAGCATCAGGCCGACAAGCAGCGCATCCTCAAAGGTATAATGATCTTCCAGAAGAGCCGGTGCCTGCTGCCAGGGGCGGTTCTTCATGGTATCATCGTCTCCCTCGTTGGAATGGAACCATACATTCCATTCATCGAAGCTGAGATTGATATCCTTTTTCCCGCGCTTTTTCGCCTTCACATAATCACAGGTTGCGATAACGGTCCTGATAAAGTGATCCATCTCCATGGAAAGGGCCAGGAAATCCTCCGTATCATTGTCCGGATTGCCGAAATACTGGTGGAGGGAGATGAAATCCACATAATCATATGTATGCTCCAGAGTCGTAGCCTCCCATACAGGGAAGGTCGGCATCTTTGTATTCGAGCTTCCGCAGGATACAAGCTGAATCGAAGGATCGATTATTTTCATCGCCTTCGCCGTCTCAGCCGCAAGCCTTCCGTATTCCAGCGGTGTTTTCGCGCCGAGCTGCCAGGGGCCGTCCATTTCATTGCCAAGGCACCATACCTTAATCCCCAGCGGATCCTTCACGCCGTGGCTGATGCGCAGATCCGAATACTTGCTCCCGGATGGATGGTTGCAGTATTCCAGCAGGTTGCAGGCGTCCGCCACCCCTCTGGTCCCCAGGTTGATGGCCATCATGACTTCAGAATCCACCGCTTTGGCCCATTTGCTGAACTCGTTCATGCCGATCTCATTGGTCTCCATGCTCCGCCATGCAAGATCCAGCCTTTTCGGTCTTTCACTGACCGGGCCGACACTGTCCTCCCAGACAAAGCTGGATACAAAATTGCCGCCCGGATAGCGGATGATAGGAACTTCAAGATCCTTCACCAGCTTCATGACGTCCCGGCGGAACCCGTTCTCGTCCGCGCTGGGATGCC
>DGHP01000111.1 GCA_002392705.1 Lachnospiraceae bacterium UBA3845
GAAAGATCCGCAAAATCCACATGTCCGTTTGTCTCCACATAGAGACGCATCGTATCCCTGCCGTCAAGGTGAGAGATGCGGATCTGATATTCGCTGGAGACTTCATCGAACTGGTTCAGGACTTCCTCGATCTGGGCCGGGAAGACATTTACACCCTTGATCTTGATCATATCGTCCGTCCTGCCGCGGATGACATCGATGCGCGGATAGCCGCTTCCGCAGCGGCACTGTCCGGGCACGATCCGGGACAGGTCATGGGTGCGGTAACGGATCAGCGGAGCGCCCTCCTTGACGAGGGTCGTGATGACGATCTCGCCCCATTCCCCGTCGGGAAGATTCTTCTTCGTAACCGGGTCGATGATCTCCAGATAGAGATAATCATCCCAGTAATGCATATATTCCTCTCCCGGGCAGTTGATGCCGATGCCCGGTCCGTAGATCTCCGTCAGGCCGTAGATATCGAAAAGCTCGATGCCCAGAATGCTCTGGATCCGCTCGCGCATCGCCTTGCCCCATCTCTCGGAGCCGATCACGCCCTTTTTCAGATGGATTTTATCACGGATTCCCCTTTTCTCGATCTCCTCCGCCAGAAGAAGCGCATAGGAGGAGGTGGAGCAGAGCACCGTCGACTTCATGTCCATCATCATCTGGAGCTGCTTCTCGGTATTGCCCGGTCCCATGGGGATTACCATGGCTCCCAGCTTCTCGGCCCCGTTCTGGAACCCGATTCCCGCCGTCCACAGTCCGTAGCCAGGGGTAATCTGAATCCGGTCGCGGTTCGTGATGCCGGCCATCTCATAACAGCGCTTGAACATCTCGCCCCAGTCGTCGACATCCTTCGCGGTATAGGGAATAATCACGGGAAGGCCTGTCGTCCCCGAAGAGGAATGAATGCGCACGATCTCCTCCTCCGGAGCGGTCATAAGGCCGAGCGGATACGCCTCCCTGAGGTCGCTTTTTTCGGAAAACGGGAGCGCTTCAAACTCTTCCGCGGATGAAACACTGGTGATCCCCGCTTCGGAAAGCTTTTTCCCATAGAAACTTCCGGCGCCGACCAGCGCCCGGATTCTGTCATTCACCTGAGCAAGCTGTTTTTCACTGATTCTCATAGTTCGAACCCTTTCTCCTTGCAGTAACTGTGTTGATCTGTACTGTCCAGGGCATCTCCCGCCCTGAAAGCTTCTGTTTACAGCCTTCCCTAATCAGGCCATATGCATATTCCGCCGGCATCTGTGCCGCCCCAGCCAAAGTGCGGTGTTTTACCGCGTATAAGAGAAGGCCTTCCTGTTCAGTTCCAGGAACTGCGGCCGGATCATGGCTTCCATGACCTTTTCGACATCTTCCTCCTCCAGGCCCAGCGCCCCGGTGCGGACAGCCGCCCCAAGCAGCACCACATTCAGGACCCT
Source organism: Lachnospiraceae bacterium UBA3845 (assembly GCA_002392705.1). Lineage (GTDB taxonomy): Bacteria > Bacillota > Clostridia > Lachnospirales > Lachnospiraceae > Porcincola. Next base: position 1,407 of record DGHP01000111.1, read on the forward strand.
GGGCGATCCCAGATCCTTCATGGCCTGCTCTCCGTCCACCATAAAGAGCCGCTCCGGGCTGATCTGCTTCTTCAGGTAAGCGGTCATATCGCTTCCGTCATAGTCTGATCCCGTGAGCGTCGCGGTAGTGGGTTTGACTGCCCGCGTATTCGTTACCACGATCCCGTCCTCTTTCAGATAATGCAGCATGCGCACCGTCTCTCCCGGTTCAAAGCCGAGAATCAGATCCGCCTGCCCGGAAGAAAGCAGAGGCGCTTTCATATTCTCACCGATTCTGAGATTGCTGAAGACATTCCCGCCTCTCTGCGCCATGCCGATCGTCTCGGCGCTCATGACCTGGAGCCCCTTCTCCATGGCCGCCGCCGCGATCAGTCTGGACGCGAGGACCGTCCCCTGCCCGCCAACTCCGCAAAGCACGATATTCTTATTCATCTATCCCACCTCCGATCGCTCCGGTCGGGCAGAGCTGCGCGCAGAAACCGCAGCCGGCACACTGTGCGGGATCGATGCAGACCTTCCCGTTCTCCAGTACGATGCCGGGGCAGCCGATCTCCCTGATGCATTTTCTGCAGCCGATACATTTCTCCTGATCTATCTTAAGAGGCTTTCCGGGCTTTATAATGGCCGCGCAGGGAGACTTGAAAATGATCGCTTTTACTCCCTTCTCAGCCGCGGCACGCTTCACTGTGTCCACTGCCTGGTCCAGTTTCATGGGATCCACGGTCTCCACGAAGGTCAGGCCGATCCCGCGCAGAACCGCCGCGATATCCACTGCCTCCGCGACGTCGCCCATCATGGTTTTACCGGTTCCCGGATGTGGCTGGTGGCCGGTCATGGCCGTAGTGGAGTTGTCCAGTATGATGACGGTCAGCTCCGCCTGGTTGTAGACGGCATTTATGATTCCCGTAATCGCCGAGGCGAAGAAAGTGGAATCACCCACGAAGGCAAATGCTGTCGTATCCGGCTCCATCCGGTAAACGCCCTGCGCGATCCCGATCCCGGCCCCCATGCAGAGGCAGGTGTCCACCATATCCAGGGGCATGGCATTTCCGAGGGTATAGCAGCCGATGTCCCCGCAGAAGATGGTCTTCTTCCCCTTCATGGCCTTCTTTACGGCGTAGAAGGAGGAGCGGTGGGGACATCCCGCGCAGAGTACCGGCGGGCGCACCGGCGGAACGGGAATCTCCCCGCGGTCCGGCAGAGCAAGGCTCTCCCAGCCCATAAAATGATCCAGGTATCCTCTCACCCGGTCCGGTGTATTCTCGCCAGCAGTCTGGGTATCCTCCGTCAGGCGGCCCAGAATCCGGACAGGAAGCCTGTATTTTCCCGTAATCTTAATCAGTTCTTCTTCAATGACCGGATCAAGTTCCTCAATGCAGAGGACCTCGTCCAGTCCCTCAAGGAACTGAAGCGCCAGGCGCTCCGGGAAAGGATAGGGCGTGGCAACCTTCAGAAGGGACGGCGCGCTCTCTTTCTCCTCCAGGATATCCCTGACCAGGGCGCAGCTGATGCCGCCGGCCGCGACGCCGCGGCGGACCGGACATGCCGGATCCTCTCCCCGGGCCGGGAAGATTTCATTTCTCCCGTATTCCGAGAAGACATCCTTCAGTTCCATGTTCCGCTTCTCGATCCTCTGATGCGCCGCATAGGACAGGCGCGGGAAGATGACCCAGCGCCTGCTGTCCTTTACAAAGCCCTCCGCGCGGTGTCTCCGGTACTGATCCGGTTCAAGGACGTCGATGGAGGCGTAGGCGTGGCAGATCCTCGTGGTCGGCCGGAAGAATACGGGCGTCCCGTATTTCTCGGAGAAGTCAAAGGCTTCCTGGATCATCTCATACGCTTCCTGTACGGATGTGGGATCAAAGCAGGGAAGCTTGCTGAAAGAAGCGTAATGCCTGGTATCCTGCTCCGTCTGGGAGGATATGGGGCCCGGGTCGTCCGCGACCAGAACCACCATGCCGCCCTTAATGCCGACATATTCCAGGCTCATCAGCGGGTCGGAGGCCACATTCAGGCCCACCTGCTTCATCGTCACCAGAGTCCTGGCCCCGGCGTATGCCGCTCCGGCAGCAACCTCCATGGCTGCCTTCTCATTGACGGACCATTCCACATAGGTATCCGGTCCCCTGTTCTTCGCGATCGTCTCCAGCGTCTCCGTGGAGGGAGTCCCGGGGTAGCCGCTTGTCAGCTCCACGCCGGCGGCGAGGGCTCCCATCGCGATCGCGGCATTCCCCATAAGAAATTCTCTGTGCATATATATTACCTCATCGTCTGAAAATCAGAGAGTTCCCGGCGCAGTCCGGACACCGGATGGGGAAAAATATCCCCGGTTCTCTCTTCCGCATATTGTCAAATATACTCCTTTCCGGCCGTTCCCGCAATCAGATTGCTGTCGCCCGTCCTGTGTGAAAAAAAAATCAATTTGCATAGTATTTCCAGCGGGATTCTGTTACAATGCAGACATGACAGAATCGCCCCGCCGCTGTGTCCGGCCTTCTTAAATACAGATCCCGCTCTTCGATGCAGATGCGGCAGATGACAGAACCCGGATAAAACTTCCCGATAAGGAGAGCGAATATGGTAAAGAATGATACCGGCATTTCAGAAGTAACCCATAAAGTCAATCAGGCTGTCTGCCGCCTTATGTGGGAGGGAAAAGCAGACACGGACCATCTGGAGAAAATTGCCTGGGAAATCAGCCCCGGTCCCAAACCGGAATACCGCTGCTGCGTCTATAAAGAGAGAGAGATCGTCCGGCACAGGATCCGTCTCGCCTGCCAGAAAAACGCAGACATCGACAGTACCACCACCAATGTGGTTCAGGTAATCAAGCCGGCCTGCGACGACTGTACGATCGCGGCATATTCGGTAACGGACATCTGCCGCTTCTGTCTCGGCAAAGCATGCCTGAACTCCTGCAAGTTCGGCGCCATCTCCCAGGGAGAACACCGCATGCGCATCGACCCGCTCAAGTGCAAAGAATGCGGCATGTGCGCGAAAGCCTGCCCCTACGGAGCCATCATCCATGTGGAAAGACCCTGTAAAAAGGCCTGTCCTGTCGGCGCCATCACGTATGATGAATACGGCTATTGTAATATCGATAATGATAAATGTGTTCACTGCGGCCACTGTGTTCACGCATGCCCCTTCGGCGCGATCAGTCCCAAGCGCTTCTTCCGTACCGTCATCGATGCGATCAAGGCCGGAAAAGAAGTATATGCCATGTGCGCCCCTGCTGCGGAAGGCCAGTTCGGCAATGACATCGGCATGGCTTCCATCCGGGCCGCTCTGAAAAAGATCGGTTTCACGGATATGGTGGAGGTCGGCCTGGGAGGCGATATGACCGCCGCCTATGAGGCCAGGGAATGGATAAAGGCAAAAAAGGAAGGACGGAAGATGACCACCTCCTGCTGCCCTGCTTTCATTTCCATGCTCCGTCATCAGTTCCCGCAGCAGTATGAGGAAAACAAATCCTCCACCGTATCTCCGATGGTTGCGGTTTCCCGCTATCTGAAAGCGGTCCATCCGGGCTGCGTTACCGTATTTATCGGCCCCTGCATTGCGAAAAAGGGTGAGACCCTGAACGAATTCATCGCCGACCGCCCGGACTGCGCCCTGACCTTCGGAGAGCTTCAGGATCTCCTGGCATCCAGGGACGTGGTGCTTGAACCGGCAGCGGAAGATTATCAGGAAGCTTCCCTCTACGGAAAGAAATTTGCCGGCACCGGCGGTGTCGCCGCGGCGGTTCTCGAAGCCATGGAGGAGATGGGGGAGGATACCTCTCAGATCAGCCTTCTGCCCTGCACAGGCGGTGCAGACTGCAAAAAGGCGCTGCTGCAGCTCAAGAGCGGACGGCTCCAGGAAGATTTTATCGAAGGTATGATGTGCCCGGGCGGCTGTGTCGGCGGACCCTCCCGCGTCAAGACGGAGAATGAAATCCTCCGCGC
>DGHP01000040.1:0-4719 GCA_002392705.1 Lachnospiraceae bacterium UBA3845
CTTTCCCGCGTCATAAGGGCGTCTTCCTTTATTCCGTCAAATCGGACAATGTAGGTCCAGCGGCCATAGGGTTCGGCAGTTCTGATCTTTTCCACATTAATGATATAGGAGCGGTGGCAGCGCAGAAAGACAGGGGGCTGGAGTTTTCTCTCCAGTTCATTCAGGTTCATGGATGTCTCATAGCGGGCGCTGCCGGTGAAGATAACCGTTGTGCTGTTCTCCCGCAGTACCATGATGATCTCCCGGACCGGAATAAAGGAAATGCTTTCCCGGCCCTTGAGCATCAGCTTGCTTTCGGGAACGGCAGCTGCCGGAAGGCTGCCTTTTTCTGCCCGCTGCCCGCCGTCTGCCCGGCTCCCGGCGTTCTGCCGCACCTGATGCCTGATCCGGTCCAGGGTATGGGCAACCCGGGCCAGATCAAAGGGCTTTACAAGGTAATCAAAGGCGTAAAGTTCGAAAGCGCTGGGCATATATTCCGCGTAAGCTGTCGCGAATATGAGCCTGCAGTCCGGATTCTGCGCCAGCATGACCTTTGCGCAGTCGATTCCGCTGGAGCCATCCAGATCGATATCCATGAATACGACAGAGGGCTTCAGAGACTGAAAGTCGAGGAGAGCTTCGGTCATGCCGGAACATTCGCCGACTACCTCAAAATCAGCTGCCTTTTCAATCACTTTCCGGAGAATATGCCGGATATAAGGTTCATCATCGACTATCATGACGCGTATGTTCATGGCGGCTCCCTGTCTGTAAACGCAGCAGGCAGAGCCGGCTGCGGCTCTGGATCGTCCGCGGCCCGACTCGGCCTGCTGTGCGAAATGATCGTATTTTCCCTTTCGTATGTGCGGTGTGCATTTAATGTCAGGGTATGCGGAGATCAGTCCCCGGTCGTCTGGTTCTGCTGCAGAGCTGCTGCTTCCGGCCGGCGGCCGGCAGCCCATTGCTGCCGCGCGGAACCATACAGGCGGCTGCCGCGGCCGGGACGGGAATTCCTGCGCCGCCGCCAGGCCGGATCAGCCAGAAGCTCAACCATCGCGACAGCGGCTTTGCGCTCCTCCGGATCACGCAGCTTTTCCCGGATTAAGGAAGCAGCTGCGCTGCCGGCCTTCTCCGCTTCAGTGCTGCGGCCCGTGTTCTTTTCAACCTGCATCGGGTGCGCCCGGTAAGCGGCTCTCTGCTCGGAGATGCTTTCTGTCAGCACTTCCTGCGTGTCATCCATTTCCATCTGCCCGGGATCATAGCCGGATCCGGAAGAAGGATTCAGGAACGCGCGGATGGACTTTCCCGGGGAGGAAGCTTTCATTTGCTTTTTATACGAAAGAATCCCCGTTCTTTTCTCCATCGCCTTCTGCCAGAGAGAATCTTTCACAAAACGGGCAATCATCCTGCTGTCAGACATTCGCATCACCTTCTGTCAGCTTTCCGGCGGAAGGAGATCCGCCGGCGATCTCATCGCGCATGTGGGTATCTGCCTGGATGTTCTGCATCTCATAATAATCCATGACAGACAGCCGGCCTTCTCTGAGCGCCTGAGCGAGTGCGCGCGGAACTTCCGCTTCCGCTTCCACGACAGTCGCTCTCATTTCCTGTTCCTTTGCTACAGCCATTGCGCGCCGCTCTTCGGCTTTGGCCTGGGCGATATTTTTATCTGCTTCAGCCTGCAGGCTCTGGAGATGAGCACCTATATTTCGACCAACATCGATATCAGCGATATCGATAGACAGAATTTCGAAAGCCGTTCCCGAGTCGAGTCCTTTGGAAAGAACGAGCTTGGAAATATTATCCGGATTTTCAAGAACTTCCTTGTGGGAATCCGAGGAGCCGACCGTGGTTACGATGCCCTCGCCGATCCGGGCAAGGATCGTTGATTCGCCGGCGCCGCCGACAAGCCGTTCCAGATTCGTGCGGACCGTCACTCTGGCCTTGACTAAAAGCTCGATACCGTCTTTTGCCACCGCGGAGATATCCGGAGTTTCGATTACCTTGGGATTGACGCTCATCTTGACTGCTTCCAGGACATTGCGTCCGGCCAGGTCGATGGCAGCCGCTTTTTCAAAGGAAAGATCGATACCGGCGCGCTCGGATGCGATCAGGGCATCCACGACGCCGTCCACATTGCCGCCCGCCAGGTAATGGGCTTCAAGTTCGTTTATATTCAGCTGGATGCCGGCTTTCGTGGCCTTGATCATCGGAAGAATGATTTTTTTCGGTTTGACGCGGCGCAGCTTCATCCCGATCAGGGAAAAGATCCCCACATGAACACCGGATGCCAGGGAGGAGATCCACAGGCCTACCGGCACAAAAGTAAAGAACAGAGCCAGTAACAGTATAATGATAACCGGAATAATAAGAAATCCCATAACCATAATGACCTCCTTACAAAACAAAGTTTTCATTTCTTTCTGCTTATCTGTTCTGTTTCACGGACCGGCATGCAGCTTTGCTTTTCCGGCCCCCGGTATTTATCAGCTTTTTTCCCCGTCCGTCTCGCAGACCATCAGAGAGTTGTTGCTGACTTTTATGATCTTCACCGTCTTCCCTTTTTCAATAAAGGGACCGGCCGAGATGACATCCAGCACCAGTTCATCCACGGAAATCTTTCCGGCCGGCCTGAGGGCTGTCACGGTGACGCCGCTTCTGCCGATCAGGTAATCAAGATCAGATGAACTGATAAATCCCCGCTCTGTATCCAGTTTATCCTCCAGGATGATGGGGGATTTCATCTTTCCGCTTGCAAGAAGTTTCAGGATGATGAAAATAAACGCGGCCATAAGCACTGCCAGAAGCGCTGCGAGTTTTGCTGCCTGCATACAGGAATGCGCACTCAGAGCAATGCCGGCCGCCAGGCACCCCAGACCGAGTATGCCGGGAGCGCCGAAGCCGGGGATGACGCATTCAATCCCTATAAAAACAAAGGCCAGTACCAGAAGTACAAGCCCGAGAATTTCAAAACCACCCATATGCGGACCTCCTTTCTGATGCACAGCATACTCCTTCTGTGCATGCGGGAAAAGGCCGGATCCGCGAATTATACAATTCCGTTCCCGAAATGACACAGGCTTAAAGATCAGGCCTGTGTTTCCCTGACCGGAAGATTTACTGTAAAGCTGGTTTTCCCTGACCTGGAATTCACGAGGATCTCTCCGCCTGCCTCCTTCACGATATCCTTCACGATCCCCAGCCCGAAGCCGTGCCCTTCCCCGCTTTTGCTTGTGAATCCGTTCCGGAAGATGACTTCAAACTGGTTTTCCGGGATCACAGGTCCGTTGTTGTAGACACAGATCTCGCTGAAATACCGGTCCCGCGAGAGGATCAGATGCACTTCGGGACTGCTCCCGGCTTTCAGCGCGGCGGTCATCGCATTGTCAAGCAGATTGCCGAGCACCTTGCACAGGCTCCAGTCATCAACGGCAGTCTCCAGAAGGCTGGTGGAGATTTCGGTGACAAATTCGATGCCGAGCTGCTGCGCCTTGTCCATCTTGTTCATGATCAGGGCATTGACGGCCGGGAAAGCGGTCTTCAGAGCCCGCCCGGTACGGGCTGTTTCCCTGTAGACAGGCTGCAGGAAGCGGAATGCTTCCTCATATTCTCCCAGTTCCATGAGACTGTAGACGATCTGCATCTCATTCATGTACTCATGGCGCTGGCGGCGGAGGCTTTCATTCAGGGCTTTCAGATTGTCGGTATCTTCCTGAATACTCCGGATATAGAAACGCTGGATGGCCGTCCCGCTCAGGACGCCGAAGATGCTCAGGAAAAACAGGACGCCGATAATCACATTGACAGGCATCCCCTGGGGACGGATCACACCTGTTCCGATCAGGATCCAATAAAGGAGGCAGAATGTAATCTGCAGGTAGGCGGATATGATAAGGGGCCGGAGAGAGCGGCGGATTCGGTTAAGCATCGCTGATTTCCTTTCGGGACCGGTCAGTCATTGTCGGCCGGCCGGATCAGCAGATAGTCCGTAAGCTCCATCTGCGTTCCCCCGGTAACCAGATTCTGCATCTGGGGATCATTTCCGTAGCGTTTGATAATACTGTGGACCGTTCCGACTCCCAGACCGGTATGCGCCGCGATTTCGCGTACGGTACAGTTTTTTCTTCTGAGTTTCAGGACAATCAGGGTGATCCGTTCATCGACCTTCTGCGGCACCGCAGCGTCTCCGTCTTCCCTGCTTCTGCCGCCTTTCCGGGACTTGCGCTCTTTGAGGATCGCCTTCTCTATGAGGGCGACCGTCTCATTGATCTCCGTCATGTGTGCGTCGTCCGGAATGACAAAACGTTCCATGTCAACCGCCCGGCTGGCCTCTTTTTTGAGATCCTCCATCTGAGCGCGGAGCACTTCCATCTCAAGCGCCGCGGAACGCACCTGGCTGCGCAGGGCTTCGATCTGTCTGTTCAGACCGCTGATCAGTTCGCCGTTATTCCCGTTTTCGTTTGAATTCTGTGCCATATCCGTCCCGCTCTCCATTTTTCTCTGCTGATCTGATACAGGATACATATATCTGTGGTTGTTGCTGTTCACGGCCCTCCACACATCAGATCACCCGCAAATAGTAACCTGTGGTTACAGTATATCATAACAGTGCGCTGCTTGCCCATGACGGAATGACCGGAAGTATGATAGTATACAGAAACAGAGTTACTATTCACGGCTTTTTTGAAATCAGGTTCTGTTTCGTCGTGCTTGCACGTAAGAAACAGGTTCTGATTTCAA
>DGHP01000040.1:4828-8067 GCA_002392705.1 Lachnospiraceae bacterium UBA3845
ATACGTGCGCAGCACGGATGGTCTGTGGCCTGATGTGTGGAGAGCCGTGAATAGTAGGAAACAGAGACATTATTCACGGCTTTTTTGAAATCAGGTTCTGTTTCGTCGTGCCTGCAGGAGAAACAGGTTCTGATTTCAAATAAGGCCTGCAGCCTGAAGCAGGATGCGGGATGCCGGCAGATGAAACGTGTGGACAGAGTATGGATGAAATCAGAATTTCCGTTCGCCGCCTTGTGGAGTTTATTCTGCGGGAAGGCGATATAGACAGCGGGACCGGGCGCCCGGATCGCGATGCCATGCAGATGGGAAGCAGACTGCACCGGAAGATCCAGGGAAAGGGCGGGGCGGATTACCGCGCCGAGGTTTCCCTGAAGCGGAGTTTTTCATTTCCGGGAGGGGTCTTCGACAGGGAGCGGCTGAAAATGCCTGCAGCGGAGACAGGCGCCCTGCAGGAAGAAGGCTTTTCGATTCTCCTCGAAGGCCGCGCTGACGGAATTATCCGGAAGAAAGACGGATATGTGATCGACGAGATCAAGGGCATGCTCCGGGACGTGGAGGAACTGGAAGGCCCTTATGCGGTGCATGAGGCGCAGGCTTCCTGCTACGCCTACCTGTATCTGAGACAGCTGAAGGAAGAAGGGGCTGAAAGGAATTCCAAAGCGGCCGAAAGGGATTCCAAAGCGGCCGCGGGGCGTTCAAAAGCGGAAGATCGAAGGCCGAAAGATGCGGAGGATAAGATTCAGACGGACTCTGTCACAGTACAGATGACCTACGCCAGCCTTGAGACGGAGCAGATCCGCCGTTTCACGCGGGAATGGAACTATGCGGAGCTGGAGGACTGGTTTTTCGGCCTCCTGGAGAAGTATCACCGCTGGGCTTACTGGCTGGTCCGCCACAGGGCGGTCCGGCAGAAGGGCCTTAAAGAACTTGAATTCCCATTTTCCTACAGGGACGGGCAGCGTACACTGGCAGCGTCGGTATACCGGACCATCGAGCGGGGCAGGAAGCTTTTTATTCAGGCGCCGACAGGTTCCGGCAAGACGATCGCGGCGGTATTTCCCGCCCTGAAAGCCATCGGCGAGGGATATGGCCAGAAACTCTTTTACCTGACTGCCAGAACGGTCACCCGGACCGTGGCGGAGGACTGCTTCAGCCTGCTGACAGGAAATGGACCTGATTTTCCGGTTGTGACGATCACCGCGAAGGAAAAAATCTGCCCGATGATGCACAGGGCTTCTGATCAGGCGCAGGAGGCGGCGGATGAAAGCGCGGTTTATCCGGATGCGCTTTCCGGCCCTGCCTGCAATCCGGTCAGCTGCCCGTTCGCGAAAGGGCATTTCGACCGGGTGAATGACGCTGTATTCGATATGATTTCGACTCAGACCTCTTTCCGCAGGGAGGATATTCTCAGACAGGCGGAGCACTTTCAGGTCTGCCCCTTTGAGATGAGCCTGGACCTGACAGAGTGGGCTGACGGAGTGATCTGCGACTACAATTACCTGTTTGATCCATCCGCCAGGCTGCAGCGCTTTTTCGGCGGGGAGTCAAAAGGAGATTACCTGTTCCTGATCGACGAGGCCCATAACCTGGTGGACCGCGGAAGGGAGATGTACAGCGCGGATCTGGCTGCCGAAGAATTCCGGACCCTGAAAAAAGAACTGAAGAAGCACCACATCGCGGGCGGGATCATCAAATCTCTTGATTCCTGCTCCAGATGGATGAAAAAGGAGCGCCTGAATCTGGAGCAGGAGCTTAACGCACGGGAAGGACTTCCCGGAGAAAGCAGGTTCAGCTACCATCTTCTGCAGGATACGGGGACGTTTCCACTGACCCTGATGAATCTGGCAGCGCGGCTGGAGGAGTTTCTTAAAACGCCCCGCCCGCAGGAGATTTCAGATCCGGTCCTCTCCCTGTATTTCCGCGTTTTGTCCTTTCTGGACGCTGCGGACCGTGCCGGTGAAAAATACGTAAGCTACAGTGAAATCATGCAGGACGGCCGTTTCCGCCTGCGCATTTTCTGCGTGGACCCCAGCAAAGACCTGGAAGAATGCATGAAGAAGGGGAGGTCCGCCGTCCTGTTTTCCGCGACCCTCCTGCCTGTCGGCTATTATAAAAGACTTCTTTCCACCCGGGAGGATGATTATGCGGTCTACGCCTCCTCCTCTTTTGATCCCGGGCGCGCCAGGATCCTGATCGGCAGGGATACTTCGAGCCGCTATACCATGCGCGGGCCCATGGAATACCGGAAGATGGCTGAATATATCCGCAGGGTGGTCCGCGCAAAGACCGGCAACTATATGGTTTTCTTCTCCTCCTACCGCATGATGGAGGATGTCGCGGCCTGCTTTGAGGAAATCTGTCCTGAAAACTTCCAGATAGCGGTTCAGAACAGCCGGATGTCGGAAGAGGAGCGGGAAGCATTTCTCAGCTCATTTGAAGCGGACCGGCAGGAGGATGCGGACACAGAGAAGGGGCTGGTCGGTTTCTGCGTGATGGGAAGCTTTTTCGGGGAAGGGATCGACCTGCGGCATGACCGCCTGATCGGGGCGGTCATCGTAGGAACCGGCCTCCCGCAGATCTGCGCAGAGAGGGAGATTCTGCAGGGATACTGCGCCGGGCACGGGATGGACGGTTTTCACTATGCCTATATCTGTCCGGGGATGAACAAAGTGCTCCAGGCTGCCGGCAGGGTAATCCGCACAGAGGAAGACGCCGGTGTGATCGTGCTGCTGGATGAACGTTTCGGCCGGCCGGAATACCGGGGCATGTTCCCCCGGGAATGGAAGGAGACCAGCTTCTGTACAGTGGACAGCGTGGAGGAGGAACTGCGCGCCTTCTGGAGGGGGATCGGCTCTTCCCATGACGCCGCCCTGCCGACGGACGGGCACTCAGCCTCTTCTTTGGAATAAAAGAGAAACTCTGCGGGCGGCCTGATGTGCGGAAGGCCGTAAATAGCAGCGCGAAAAGGGGAAAGAGGCGGATTTTTACATTGTCTGATACTGTGAAATGCGCTAAAATAAAGCAAACTGTGATTAAAACTCTTCTGCTTTGGCAGGAAGATCGGAGAACCAAATGAGAAAAAGATGGTTGATTGCTCTGGCAGCAGGCCTGCTGGCGGGGACAGCGGCGGCAGGAAGCAGCTGCAGCGCATATGCTTCCGATGAAATCCGCATTATAGGGGAATCGGAGGAAGAATCTGCTCCCGCGGATCAGGCGGAAACATCGGCAGCGGAAGATGC
>DGHP01000040.1:8129-15793 GCA_002392705.1 Lachnospiraceae bacterium UBA3845
GCAGCGGAAGATGCGGCAGGTGCGGAAGAACCTGCGGCGGAAGACGCAGATAGTTCTGCAGCGGAAGATGCGGCTGAGGCGGACGGCGCCGGGGAGAAAGAAAAGCCGCAGGCCCTGACAGAGGACAGCACGGAAGCGGAAGGAAGCGAAGAGACACAGGAGACCCTCCGCGAGGAGGCTCAGAAAGCGGCCCGCTCCCTTTACGGCAGTCTGCAGAAGAGTGCGGATCTGAATGACAATGAAGCCTTCTCCGCTCTTTTTGCGGGTGAGATGGATCCGGCCGTGCTGCAGAACCAGCTGCAGGCGATCAAGTCTGCCCTGAACCTGACAGCGTCCCTTGACCGACATTCCGATTTCTGCTTCTTTGCTCCTTCAGGCGAGGAACAGTCAGAACCCTGCGCTGTCAGCCTTACCGACTATACGGTTACAGAGGACGGCGGCGTAAACTGGTACTCCACGCTTCTGTGCGTGGAGAAGACATCGGAAGAATGGAAGGTCAGTTCCGGCAGCGTGCAGGAATATCTGGATTCCCTCTATCCGGTGGAGTTTACCGAGGCCAGGGCGGCAGGATACAACGCGGTGGATCTCTATCCCTGGTTTGCCATGAGATTCCAGGATGACGCTGTATTCGACGGAGCCTTCTACAGCCTGCCCGGCATGTTCTGGCAGAACAGCGACGGGAGCGTGACCTTCGGCCTGTGGCTGAGCAACGGCCAGGGAGGCACGAAATGGTGTGACAGCATCGAACTGAATCTGACAGACGGACAGCTGGGAACCGTTGCGGACGTCACCGTTCCGGTCCAGACCGCGGTGGCGGGACAGTCCTCTTCATTCCTTCAGTATTCCATTCCTGCTGAGAAAGTAAGGACCGGTACGCTGGAATGGTCGTCTCTGACGGTGCGGTCCAACCTGATCTACGAGTAAAAAGGGGTTTCAGGATTCAGCAGGGGAAGAATCTATGGAAGTTTGCAGAAAATGCGGCGCGCCGCTCAAGGATGGAGACAGGTTCTGCAGCAAATGCGGAGCAAAGGTACGCCGCCCCAGCAGCCGGTATGAGGAGAGGCAGAAGAAAAAGGAGCAGAAGAAGGTTACCTTCCGGACCAGTCCCGAGAAAGACACCGGATACCGCGAGCATTTTGAAGAGGGGGAGAACCGCAGAAGCGCTTTGACCCTTACGGCTCTGCTTCTCATGATTATGGCCGCGTGTGTGGCGGTTTTTGCCTTTTTCTTCTTTTATACGGGAAGCCGGAAGACCGGCGACGATATTCTGATTCTTTCAGGCCCGGAAAATGCCGGGGAGGGCTCAGGCAGTGAGCTTCTGCAGGCGGACGCGGAGGAAGCGGCCGGCGCCGCACCGGAAGCGGCAGAGCCTGCGGAAACGGCGCTGAGCGCGCAGGAGCCCGAAAGCGCGGCAGCTGCGCAGCAGGAAGCAGCGGGCATCACGCCCGGTGAGGATGCCGGCGGCGGGAATACTGACGGGGAAAAGGAATCCGGCGCTCTCACGGATGCCGGATCTGAAAGCGCCCTGGAGGAGAAACAGAAAGAAGAGAAACTTCCTGCCGCGTCTGAGCCAGAGGAGACGGAGATAGAAACGGAGACAGAGACGGAGCCCCAGACAGAGGCGCCTTCACCGTCCGCCGCCGATGTGATCGATCCCGCCCGTCTTGAAAGCGAGATTGCCTCCGGATCCACGGCATCTCAGTATGAGATCTATATCTACGACCTGAAGCATGATTCCGAGGCGGCTCTGGGTGACTGCAGCGAGCCGATGTACGCCTCCGCGCTGATTACGGTTCCCATCCTGTATACAGCTGCCAGCCTGATCGATGACGGGACGCTGTCCATGGATACGCAGGTGACCTATGAGGCCAGTATCGGGGGCAGGGGAGAATATACGACGGAGGCCAGAAACGGCCTGGATTTCCCGCTCTCCTTCTTCCTGCAGACCATGGCGCATTATTCCGACAACAACTGCATCAACACACTGATCGATTACCTGACGCTGGATACCATCAATTCCGTCTGCAGAGAGGCGGGCTATCAATCCGTGAATCTGGAGCGCAAACTGGTGAATGGTGATACCCGGGGCCTGGATAATTATATTTCCGCCAGGGATATCAGTCTTATGGTGCGGGACCTTTACAAAGGGAAGTTCAGATCCGTGGACGCGGCGTGGATGGAGGAATACTTCCATATAGACGCGGGGGATTCCCTGCCGACCCTGTTCGGGCTTGCGCCGGGCCTGAAAGACGCGGTTGTCCTGAATCAGAACGGGCACGGCGATACCAGATATAACGAGACTGCGCTGATCCGGTCCGGGAATTCCGTATATGTGCTCACGGCCATGCTTTACGGCAGCGCAGGATTCAGTTATAATCCGGCTGTTACCAACATAGCGGATTATGTGAACGCAGTAATGACAGAGGAGCCGGCTGAGGGAAACTGAGCGGGCAGAGAGGACAGACAGAATATGAGCAATGTCAGACGAGTGTATGTGGAGAAGAAGGATGCTTTTGCGGGGGCAGCCAGGGATCTGGGACATGAAATCCGCAGCTACCTGGGGATCCCTTCCCTGAAGAAGATCCGGATCCTGATCCGCTATGATGTGGAGAACATATCGGATGAGGTATTCGGCCAGGCGAAAAAGTGCGTGTTCTCCGAACCGCCTGTAGATACCCTGTATGATGAAGTATTTCCCGCCGGCCCTGAGGACAGGGTTTTTGCGGTGGAGTACCTGCCCGGACAGTTTGACCAGCGCGCGGATTCCGCGGTTCAGTGCGTCCGCTTCCTGAAAGAGGATGAGGAGGTCCTGATCAGGACCGCGACCGTTTACGTCTGTGAGGGAAACCTTACGGATGATGAATTCAGCCAGATCCGGAACTACTGCTATAATCCGGTGGATTCCAGGCTCTGCGGCATGGAAAAGGCGGACACGCTCCGTCAGGTATTCGATGAGCCGGAGGATATAAAGACCTTTGACGGCTTCAGCGGCATGGAGGAGGAAGCGCTTAAGAAACTCTACGGATCCCTGAACCTCGCGATGACCTTCCGTGATTTTCTGTTTATCCGGGACTACTACAGGGATGAGGCACACAGAGATCCTACCGTGACGGAGATCCGTGTTCTGGATACCTACTGGTCGGATCACTGCCGTCATACGACCTTCTCCACTGAACTGAAAAAGGTGGATTTTGACGAAGGATACTACCGCCGTCCGATTGAAGAGACCTTCCTGAGATACCTTGCAGACTTCAGGGAACTCTATCAGGGACGCAGTGACAAATATGTCTGCCTGATGGACCTGGCCACCATGGGCGCCAGAAAACTGAAAAAGGAAGGAAAGCTGAACGATCAGGAGGAGACGGATGAGATCAACGCCTGCTCCATCGTGGTTCCGGTCGAGATTGACGGGAAAACGGAAGAGTGGCTGATCAATTTCAAGAATGAGACCCATAATCATCCGACGGAGATTGAGCCTTTCGGCGGCGCCGCCACCTGTCTCGGCGGCGCGATCCGCGATCCGCTCTCCGGGAGGACCTATGTCTATCAGGCGATGCGCGTGACCGGCGCGGCGGATCCGACTGTCTCTGTCAGGGATACGATGAAAGGGAAGCTTCCACAGAAGAAGCTGGTGCGCGAGGCCGCCCATGGCTACAGTTCCTACGGCAACCAGATCGGTCTTGCCACGGGCTATGTAAAAGAAATCTATCATCCGAACTATGCCGCGAAGCGCATGGAGATCGGTGCCGTCATGGGGGCGGCTCCCAGAAAGGACGTGCTCAGGGCCTCATCCAGACCCGGCGATGTGATCATCCTCCTGGGCGGCAGGACCGGCCGCGACGGCATCGGCGGAGCCACCGGTTCCTCCAAGGCGCACACGGAAGCATCGATCGAAGTGTGCGGCGCCGAGGTCCAGAAGGGAAACGCGCCTACAGAGCGCAAGCTGCAGAGAATGTTCCGCCGTCCGGAGGTGTCCAGGCTGATCCGCAAATGCAATGACTTCGGAGCCGGCGGCGTGTCTGTCGCGATCGGTGAACTGGCGCCGGGCCTTCTGATCAATCTGGACCTTGTACCCAGAAAATATGCGGGTCTGGACGGGACGGAGATCGCGATCTCAGAATCCCAGGAGAGAATGGCTGTTGTCATTGATCCGAAGGATGAGCCGGAATTTATGAAATATGCCGCTGAGGAGAACCTCGAGGCGACCAGGGTCGCGGTCGTGACCGAAAGCCCGAGGCTGGTGATGCAGTGGCGGGGCAGGACCATCGTCGATCTTGAGCGCGCATTTCTGGATACCAACGGCGCCCATCAGGAGACTTCCGTCCGGATCGAGATGCCGTCCAGGGAAAAGCGCTATTTTGAAAAGACCTGTCTCGACGAACAGGATGTAAAGGAAAAATGGCTTCAGACCCTTGCCGGGCTGAACTGCTGTTCCCAGAAGGGTCTGGTGGAGATGTTCGATTCCTCCATCGGAGCCGGCAGCGTGCTGATGCCTTACGGCGGGAAGTACCAGCTTACAGAGACGCAGGCCATGGTGGCTAAGCTCCCGGTCCTTGAGGGAAAATGTGATACCGTTACCATGATGGCGTACGGTTTTGACCCGGTTCTTTCCAGCTGGAGTCCCTATCACGGCGCTGTCTACGCGGTTCTGGAATCCGTGGCCAGGATCGTGGCGGCGGGAGGAGACTACCGGAAGATCCGCTTCACCTTCCAGGAATATTTCCGCAGGATGAATGAGGATCCGCGCAGATGGAGCCAGCCGGCAGCCGCTCTTCTCGGGGCTTACGCGGCCCAGATGGGCTTCGGGCTGCCCTCGATCGGCGGGAAAGATTCCATGTCCGGATCTTTTGACGAGATCGATGTCCCGCCGACCCTTGTCTCATTTGCGGTGGACGTGAACGACAGGCAGAATATCCTGTCTCCGGAGCTGAAGAAGGCCGGCAGCAAGCTGGTACTGATACAGATCGACAGAGATGAATACGACCTCCCCGATTATGAACAGGCCAAAGCGCAGTATGAGAAGTTCTTCGGGGATGTAAAAGCGGGCAGGATTCTCTCCGCTTACGCGCTGGACGCCAACGGTCTGGCGGCGGCCGTCTCAAAGATGGCTTTCGGCAATAAGCTCGGCCTGCGCATAGAGCACAATGTGGCTCCGGAAGATCTGTTTGCTCCGGACTTCGGCGCGATTGTTGCCGAGATCCCGGACGGAAAAGTATCCGAGCTGCAGACAAGATATACGCTCGTGGGCGTCGTAGAGGATACAGGAATCCTTTCATATCGGAATATATCGATACCGGTTGATGACGCGATCGGGACCTGGAAGGGAACCCTTGAGAAGGTATTCCGTTCCGTGCCGGCGGGTGAAGTTCCCGGGAGCGCCGCCGCGCCGGAGGGAATCAGGCCTTATGAGACTGAAAAAGATCCCGCGGGGGGAAAACTGTATATATGCGCGCACAGGACCGCAAGGCCGCGCGTATTTATCCCCGTATTCCCGGGAACAAACTGTGAGTATGATTCGGCGGCAGCTTTCCGCCGTGCCGGCGCGGATGTGGACATAAGGATCTTCCGCAACCGGAATTCCGCGGATATCCGCGAATCTGTCGACCTGTTTGCCGACGCCATCGACCAGGCGCAGATTCTGATGTTCCCGGGAGGCTTTTCGGCGGGGGATGAACCGGACGGCTCCGCAAAATTCTTCGCGACGGCTTTCCGGAATGAGAAAATCCGCGAAGCGGTCATGCGTCTGCTGAACGAGCGGGACGGACTGGCGCTGGGGATCTGCAACGGCTTCCAGGCTCTGATCAAGCTGGGACTGGTTCCCGGCGGTGAGATTACGGGGCAGGAGGATGATTCTCCCACACTGACCTTCAACACGATTCACAGACATATATCGAAGATGGTCTATACGAAGGTGATGACCGACAGAAGTCCCTGGCTCAGACTGGCACAGACAGGCGGCGTCTATACAAACCCGGCTTCCCACGGGGAAGGGCGTTTTGTGGCGTCCGCCGAATGGATCCGTAAGCTGGAAAAGGGCGGTCAGATTGCGACGATGTACTGCACGCCGGACGGGGAGATCAGTCCGGATCCGGAGTGGAATGTGAACGGTTCCTATGCATGCATAGAAGGAATCACCAGCCCGGATGGAAGAATTCTGGGCAAGATGGCCCACGCGGAGCGCCGGGGAGATTCTGTTGCCATTAACATCAGCGGCGAGCAGGATATGAAGATCTTTGAGAGCGGTGTCAGTTATTTCAGGTAAGGAAGACGGCATGTCGGCAGATGTGCAGCAAACAGATGTCCGCGGCATACAGGGGCAGGCAGCTCTTTGGGTGCGGGTGGCGGCGAATGAGTAAAGATCATGGATAATGAAGAAATCAGAGAGTTGCTGAAGGAACTCAAAGAGTCGTCCGACGAGAGCAGCGCGGTCAGAAGCAGGGTTGTGAAGATCCATTTTGACACGCCGCAGGAGGCGGAGCGCCGGGAGAGGGCAAAGCGGAAAGCCGCTGAAGCAGCCAGACAGAAGGCGCTCGAGGAAGAAGAAGAGCGGCGGGCGGAGGAAGAAGCCCGCAGGGAAGCTGCCGAGAAAGAGGCGGAAGCTGTGGTTGCCGAAGCGAAAGCGGAGGCTGCTGCGGAGTTTTCGGCCGATCTCGGGAAGGATCTTCTTCCGGAGGAAGACGCCGGGGATGAAGCGCTCAGCGATGCGGCGGATCTGCATTTCAACTGGGAATATAAGTACAGACGCCTTTCGGAGGAGTCTGCCGGTCCGGCAGAAGGGGAAGATCGATCCGGGTCAGCCGGGAAGGAAGGTTCTTCCGAAACCGGGAAGGATGTATCCGCAGCGGATGACGCGGAGGATGCAGACGATCGGGAAGACTGGAAAAAGCGCATGGAGGAAAGCCCGGACGGCAGCCGGAAGAAGGCCTCTTTCCGCGGTCTGTCCGGTCTGAAGTCCATAAAAGACAGGCTGCAGAACCGGAAGATAAAGGAGGGCAGAGAAGAGGAAGAGCCGGAAGGTGAAGCGGATCTTCCGGAAGAGGATTCTGACGGTTCCCCGGAGGCTTCCGGGACAGACTCTCCCGGAGCGCGGTCCGGAAAAAAGAAAGGCCGGGAGGCCGGCAGGCCTTCAGGGCGCCGCGCTGAGAGGATAGAAGCGGCAGGGGACCTGGACGACTTTGAGTCCGACGCGGATTATTTCCGCGATGACGAAGCTGCGGCTGAGAAGGACAGGAAGGCTTCAGCCGGTAAGGCATCTGCGCTGTTCGCCGGGGCAGCCGGGCTTTTTGCGTCCCTGAAGGGAAACATTTCCGGAAAAGTGGCCGGGAAAAAAGACCGGGGCGGAAAAAAGACTGAAACAGACGATTTATCGGATCCCTATCCGGATGAAGAGGAAAACGGCGGCCGGGAGTATGACCGGCATCAGGACGAGGATGATTTCGGAATCGATCCGGAACTGGCTTATCTGTTCGAAGATGAGGAGGACGGGATAAGCGGGGCTGAGGAAGAGGATTACGCCCCGGATACAGAACCGGAAGACGGCGGAAGAGAAGCTGATACAGAAGCGGAAGACGCCGGAAGAGAAACCGGCACAGAAGCAGAAGCCGCCGGAAGGGAAACCGGCACGGAGCCGGAAGCCGTTGGAAGGGAAGCCGGCACGGAGCCGG
>DGHP01000114.1 GCA_002392705.1 Lachnospiraceae bacterium UBA3845
CCGTCCCTGAGGCCGCAGCGCACGGGCGGAGGCGGATATTACATCGTCCAGGGTACACAGGATCTCGTGGCGCGCGATCATCCTGTCCCTGTTGTCCCCGGTCAGTCCGTGTCCCCCCGTCATATAGGGCGGGTTCACCGTAACCGTGCCAAAAGAAGCCGGCGGAATGATCTCCCCGGCTTTTCTGATATCGCACTCAAGCATGCGGATTCGTTCCTGCTGCCCGTTGTATTCAATGCTCCTTCTGGCCATGTCCACGCACACAGGATTGATTTCCAGGGCCGTGAACGTGTGCCCGCCTCCGCAGCGCGCATCCAGAAGAATCGGTATGACGCCGTTTCCGGAACACAGGTCCAGAATATTATCCCCTTCCCGCAGGTCCTCCTGCACAAAGGCTGTGAGCAGCACGGCATCCATCCCGAAGCAGAACAGCTTCTCATTCTGGATGATCCGGCAGCCGTTCCGCTGGAGATCATCCAGCCGCTCTCCGGCTTTTAATTCAATCATTTCTCTTATCCTGCGAAAGCGTTCCTTTCAGAAAACTCCTCTGCCGCCGCGCTCTGACCCGGCTCTGCAGGGGAGTTTTCCTCCTCACAAAACAAAGCTTTGTACTATGGCTCAATGCCCCGGATGACTGTTCTGCAGCCACGTCTGCAGAAAGCGCTGCCGCGGGACTGCGCCGGCCGCCTGTCAGTTTACGGAATAAATGCTCATCTCATTCGAGCGTCTTTCCGTTCCGCCATCCGCCTGGCCGCGGCTGCGGGACTCCTTTCTTCCCTTCCCGGACCCTGCGCTGCCGCTGTCCGGCCTGCTGTCCGCTCCGGTCTGCACGCTGTCCGGATTCCTGCCCTCCTGGGCGCCTGCGGGACGGCGGCGGCGCGGTCTGCGCCTTCTCTGTCCCTCATCCCTGGAATAATCCCGGTTCCGGTCTTCCCCGGAGCTGTTTCCGCCGGCATTCATCCTGCGGTCTTCATCTGCGGATCTGCCGCCCTGGCCTTCCGCGTCATACTCCTGCTTTTTCCTGCCGCCGCGGAAATCCCGGCGGTTCCCGTCATAGTCCTTATTGCTTCTGCGCTGGTGCCCTGCGGAATCACCACTCTGCGTCCGGTCGCCGTCCGCATACTTTTTGCGCTGGCGGTTCTCCGGACCAGCCTCCTGCTCCCTGCCGCGGTCCGCATATTTTCTGCGGTTTTCACGCTCTGTCCGCTCCTCACGCTGTCCGCGCTCTGCATGACTGTTCCGGCGGCCTTTTCTGTCTGCGGAATTCCCGGAAGCGCTTTCCTCCGCATCTGCCGCATACTCTTCCGCGGGCGTGCCATCTTCCGTATATTTATGTCTGCGGCGGCGCGGTTTTCTCCGGCGCTCACCGTCCCATTCCCCGCCTTCCTCCTGCACGGCATCTGCCGGGACCGCATCCGGGTCGGAAAACGAAGCATCCTGGCTGCTGTACAGTACTTCCGCCTCAGCGGAAACCGGGTCTGTATATTCTGTCCCCTCTTCCCGGAAGTCTTCCCGGAAAACGGTATTTCCGCTCTCCGGAGCTGCCTCTGTTCCATCTTCCGTCCGGCGGTATTCAGCTGCCGCCTGTCCGGATATTTCGCTCATTTTCCGCGCTCCGGGCAATGACACTGAAGCAGATGTCTCTTTCCGCTCTTCTCTGTTTTCTTCTATGGACAGTCTGCCTCCGTCCGCATGAACTTCCGTCCGGAATACCGTTTCTTCTGTCCTCCGGATCTGCGCTTTTACCGCTTCCGCATCTGCGAAGCTCTCTTCCACTTCCAGTTCTGTCGTTGTGACAGTCGTTTCTTTCGCTTTTATCTTCAGCTGCTCGCGGGCATCCGCGTTCCCTTCAAGTACGGCTTCCGCGGCAGACACTGCTGCCCCGGCCAGAAGACCTGCCATAACGCCTTCATCTGCCAGAAGGTCTTCCACAGCTCCTTTATCTGCCTGAAGACCTGTCACAGCCTCTTCATCTGCCAGGAGGTCTGCCACAGCTTCTTTATCTGCCTGAAGGCCGGAGTCTGCTCCGGCTGAGCCGGCCTGTGCATCCGTATCCGGACCTTTCACGGGGCGGTTCTCCGTCTCCGCGCGTTTTCTGGCTCCGCGGCGGCGGTCAGCCTGTTCCGAATCCTGACGCTCGCTCTTCTGGCCCTTCTTCGGATTCTCCTGCTGTTTTTCCGCTTTCTCCCCCTTGCGTCTGCGCGGCCGGAAGTTCAGCTCTTCGACCGGAAATTCTTCAATTTCCTTGTCTTCCCCTTCCTCGAACATGACCTTCGCTCTCTGCCTGAGAACATTGAGCTCCACCACTTTTCCGGTCCGTCCGTCCACAGTGCTGGCTTCTTCGCCCATCTTCGGCATCTTCGAGTTCAGGTATTCATAGGTATCTTCTTCGTTCTTGAGACAGCACATCAGTCTTCCGCAGGTCCCGGAGATCTTGGCCGGATTGAGCGAAAGATTCTGTTCCTTTGCCATCTTGATCGAAACCGGAGCGAAATCGCTCAGGTAAGTGGCGCAGCAGAGTTCTCTTCCGCAGATCCCCAGGCCGCCCAGCATCTTCGTCTCATCCCGCACGCCGATCTGCCGCAGCTCGATCCTCATGCGGAATACCGAGGCCAGATCCTTTACCAGATCCCGGAAATCGATCCTCCCGTCGGCGGTAAAATAGAAGAGGATCTTGCTCCCGTCAAAGGAATACTCCGCATCCACCAGCTTCATGTCCAGATTGTGCTTTCTCACCTTTTCCCTGCAGATATTCAGGGCCTCTTTTTCCTTTGCCCGGTTCTCCTCGACCTTCTGTGTATCTTCCTCCGTCGCGATCCGGACCACCGCCCGCAGAGGCTGCGTCACCATATCATCCGCGACATTCTTGACTCTTCCCGACACAGTGCCGTATTCCAGTCCGCGGGCAGTCTCCACGATGACATGATCGCCCATCACAGGCTCCAGGTCACCCGGATCAAAATAATAGACTTTTCCCGCGCTGCGGAAGCGCACTCCAATAATCTTAATCATATATCTGTATTCTCAACTTCCTTTTGATCAATCCCGCCCCGGCGGAACTGCGCCCGGCGCACGGAAGCTTATGCTGCCGCAATTCAGCTGTGTGCCCGGGGATCTGCCTTCCATTCACGTTATCCCCCATTATAAACACATTTCTCCCGCAGATGCAAGAATCACAGGCCCCGGCCTGTGATTCTCTGCTGTTACTCTATTCACGGCTTTTTTCATATTGCTTACACTTGTTTCCTGTAACTGTATATATCACGTCCTTATACAGTGTTTATTAATTTTCTTTCATGGTAAGCAGCAGCAGCTCTATGGTCAGCTCAAAACTCACATTGGCGTTCAGCCGCTCTTTGGCCTTCCGGATCGCGTCCAGTATCGTCTGTATTCCTTCATAGGAGCTTTCCTGCGCCGCTTTCCGGACCGCACTGGTCTGCTCACGGAATATAATCCCGTCAAGTTCCCTTGTCGCTTTGAAATACAGTACATCCCGGTACCATACGGCAAACAGATCCAGCAGGTCGTCGATCCTGAGCTTATAGGGAACCAGGTCCTTCACCTCGGCGGAAATCTCCTCCAGATCCCAGTCCCGGATGTGCGTAAGGATCCTTACTGCCCGTCCCATCGTTTCCCGGAAATCCTCGGAAGCTGCCAGGCTGACCGCCTTTCCGATATTTCCCTGCGCGAATGCTTCACAGATATCCGCCTCGTACTCCGGAATATCACACTGCTCCGTCAGATATTGCCGGACCAGCGCGTCTTCCACCGGTTTCAGATCCAGCAGCACGCAGCGGGAGCGGATAGTTTCCAGCATCGCGTCGGGATTGGTCGTAAGAAGGAGCAGGACCGCATACTCCGGCGGCTCCTCCAGCGTCTTGAGCAGGGCGTTCTGCGCCTGCGCGTTCATCATCTGCGCGTCCGGCACTATATAGATTTTATATCTGCCGGAAAATGGCCGGATCTGAATATCCTCAACCAGCCCCCTCGCGTCATCGACGGAAAACAGCTTCGGCTTCTCATGGGGCCATGTGAGAATATCTGCCTGGTTGCCGCTCACGGCCTGTTTGCAGCTGCCGCACAGGCCGCAGGCATCGATCCGTTTCCACGCCGGATCGTCCGCGGCCGGTCTGCCCGTCTCCCGCACAGCCATCTGCAGGTTTTCACACTGCAGAGTCTGGGCAAATGCCCTTGCCAGCGTCTTTTTGCCCATCCCCTCATCGCCCGAAATCAGGTAAGCATGGCTGACCTGGTCCAGTACGATGGCGCTTTTAAGATGCGCAATAGTCTTCTCATGTCCGTAGATATCCCGAAATCCCGACATTGAGTCCCTCTTTTCCCTCTTCCTGTATATCCCGGATAAAAGACCGGATCTCTTCTATGCAGGTCTCACGCTCATCATCATTGTTAAAGCGTTTTTCGATTCCGGCCTCCGCCAGCTTCTCCTCTGAAAAATCCTTCTGGTCCGCCAGAAAGCGCCTGCACATCTCCTCATATTTGTGGTTGCCGGGCTTCAGCTCCCGTTTAAGGGCCCTTCCGAGCCGGATCCCGTCCTCCACCTCGATGTAGAGGGGAATAACCCTCCCGGGCCCGTAATAATCCGACAGTTTCCGGTAGGACTCCAGGGTCCCGATCGCCAGGATATCCGCCTGGGCGAAGTCCAGCGTCCCGTCATCCACCGTATAATATTTCCATGGGCCGAGCACGGTCTGGTATTCCCGCATCTCAATGACCTTCCCCGCTTCTGCGAGCTTCCGGTATCCTTCCTCATCCGTAAAATGATAATCGACCCCATCCTGCTCGGCTTCCCGGATCGGTCTGGTTGTATATGGGATCAGCGGAACCAGATCCAGTTCCTCATCCTGAAGAAGTTCCTCATAGACCGTATCCTTGCCGGCCGCGCTTTTCCCCATCAGATAAAAGATTTTATGTTCCATCGTTCTTCATCAGTCGCCTCAGTTCTCAACTCACAGTCAGAATCGTTCCCGCGCTGTAGTCAGACAGACCCTGCAGGGAATAGCCGCGCGTCTTCAGTTTCTCTGCCGTCTTCAGAAGTTCTTCGCCGATCCGCTCTCCCGGCACCAGAAGCGGCACTCCGGGCGGGTAAAGATAAAGATATTCCCCCGATATCCGGCCTGCGGACCTTTCAAGGGGCAGCCTGCAAAGTACCGCGTCCTCCGCCTCAGAGATCCGCATGCATACTTCCGCGCGCGGCAGGGTCAGGGCCATATCCATTCTGCCCGTATCCGCCGGAGTAACTTCTCTTTCCTGACTGCCCATACCCGGCGCCGGTTCGCACCGGCCTTCTTTTGCAGGGCCTGCTGTACACTCCGCCCGAAGAGATCCGTTTTCTCTTTCGCCTATGAGCCGATCGATCTCCCGGAGGGCTCGGGACAGTCTCCGGAAACCCTCTTCGTCATCTCCCACACTTGACAGCATCAGGACATAAGAAAGAGACAGCATCTCGCTCTGCAGATGATACTCCTCTCTCAGGATATCATACAGATCTGACGCTGTCATGTCCGTTTCCGCCGGGCAGATCAGAATTCTGGACGGGTCGTCCGTGACAAGAAGTTCAAAATGGTCCAGAATCCGGACTCTTTCCGCTGTCCCCGCCTTCCTTTTTATCTGCCCCGGGATTATCCCCCACTCCGCGTAAAAGGCAAGCAGTGCCTCCGCGTAGCGGTCAAAGAGTTCACGGCCGTGCTCCCGGAGCATCCCGATACACTCATCCATACCCGCCATCAGGACATAGCTGGGGCTGCTTGACTGGAAAGTATCAAGCATCAGCCTCAGGCGCCGCCGGTCCGCCAGATCCCCGTTCACATGCAGCAGGGCTGTCTGGGTAAGGGAGGGGAGGGTCTTATGCAGGCTGTGGATGACAATATCCGCTCCAAGCTTCACGGAAGATTCCGGGAACAGGTCATGCATTCCGAAATGCGCCCCGTGAGCCTCATCCACAATCAGGGGCAGGCCGAAAGCGTGGACCGTCTCCGCGATCGCGCCGATGTCACTGACAATGCCCTCATAACTGGGGGAAGTGACAAAAACCGCGCTGATCCGGGCCCCGCCCCTTCGCCGGTTCTCCTCAAGGGCCCGCTTTACATCCTCCGCCCGGACGGGACCGTTCAGCTCTCCGTCCGCCCGGGGATAAAGATAAACTGTTTCCAGGCCGTTCAGGCCGGCCGCGTGGTATGCGGATTTATGGCTGCCGCGGGACATCAGAATCCGTCCGCTTCCCCGGCGGCAGCAGGCACTGATCGCGGCAAGAATGCCGCAGGTGCTCCCGTTTACCAGAAAATGTGTCTCCCCGGACCCGTAAAGCTGCGCCGCGCGCCGCTCTGCCTCCAGAATCACGCCTTCCGCGTGGTGCAGATTATCAAAGCCGTCTATTTCCGTAATATCAAAGGAGTAGGGATCCGGCAGGGAGCCCAGCCTTCGCTTGTGCCCCGGCATGTGGAAGGGGTAGGCGTCGGACGCCCCGTACCGGATCAGTTCTTCATACAAATACATACTCTGTGCCCGCCTCCGGGCTGACTCATTTATACAGATCCCGCCTCAGTCGTATCTTCAGCAGCTTCTGTCTCTGCCGTGTGCTCCGCGGCATACTCACTCTCCAGCCCGGCAGCCTCCTCGCTGCTGAGGTTCAGATGGTCGCTGATCACCTGCCAGATGGAGTCGCTCTGAGCCCCCAGGACCCAGGCCGCAGTCCCGCCAAGGTTATACTTCGGAACAAGCAGGATCTTTCTCGCCATCGACTCTCCGTCCTCGATCCAGATCTGACAGCGGACGCCGTTGTCCAGCGTCCAGTCCGCGTAATTCTGGGTCGCTTCCGCATCCCAGACCGGTGTCACGCCCCATGTATTCAGGGTCGTCTGCACGACACCCATGGACAGCTCTTCACTGTTGATGTTCATCGTCCCGTCATCATTCCAGGAAGTATACCAGATTCTTGTATAGAACGGGACACCGCTGATGATCTTCCTCGCGGGGATCCCCATCCGGATCAGTTCTTTGACTGCCCGCTCTTCAAATGCCAGCGAAGCCACAGAGCCCGCCTCGGAGCCCACATAATGCTCGTCGTAGCCCATATTGATCAGGTAATCCGCCACCGTTCCGACTTCCTTCCTGTCAATATAGGAGTTCCACTCATACGGGCAGGCCAGGTCAACGGAAAAGACCAGTCCGCTCTTCCTGCAGGCGATCGACATCTCCCGTACAAACTGGGAGTAGGCAGCACCGTCAGCGGCTTCCATATACTCAAAGTCCAGATTGATTCCGTCGAGATTCAGACGCTCCGCTTCACTGACCAGACGGCTGATACAGTTCCGGCGGGCCGCAGTGGAGGCCAGCACCATGGAAGTATCCATTTCGCTGGAAAAATCACTGACCAGGCCCCAGACCTGCAGATTGTCATTGTGTGCCTTCTTCACATAGGATTTCTTGCCGATGGAGCTGATATTTCCTTCATTATCGGTCAGGGAGAACCAGGTGGGGGATATAACGTCCACTCCCGTCATATTTTCCGTCCGGCTCTCATAGCTGCTGTTCCCGCTCTCCGAATCCATGTAATGCCAGACGATTGTAAGCCTCTCATCGCTTGTCAGGTCCGGATAGACAGGTTCCGTAAAGCCGCTGTTCTCAACCGTCTTTGTCTCCGGGCTGGTCATGCGGGAAGACCGCACCCATCCGATGAAGCCGTCATCCGTCAGAACCCGCAGCCATTTCTCGCCTTCCTCCAGGACATACACTTCGTCTCCCTTTTCAAGGTCCGTGAGGATCGGGCTCTTAATTCCGCCCATATAGCGGACCGCGGCTTCCTTGCGGGCCTGGGCGGTCAGCATCTCTCCCCAGCGGCAGCGGATCAGCACATGCTGCGTCTCCTTCTCCCATGTGTAGGCGACATTCGTATAGCGGGCCAGATATTCGGCGTTTATGTAGAGCTTCTCCTTCTCTGAAGTGCTCTCCTCTTCCCCGGAAGGGCTCCGGCTTCCTGTATCATCCCTGAGCACAATCACATGCTCATAATCCGCCTGGCTGATCGGGTCGCTGGCAAGCGCCCCGTCGATCACGCTGTAACTGGTGGAATTAACAGGAATCTCAAAGGTCTGCTCCGCTGTGGTAAACAGCATCCTGGTCGAAGCGTTATCCCAGTAGAAACGGGAATTCAGCGTATCCTCAACGATCGGATAAGGAAGATACAGCTCCCCGTCTGAGACAAGCGCCCGCCGGCTGATATTCTCATCCTGCAGGATGATCGCCGCCTCATCCGCGGCTATGTCCCCGAAATACTCCTGCCAGGACATCCGCGCGTTGGTCGGCGTGTAGCGGTGAATCAGGATAACCGCCCCCATCGTGCACACGAAAAGGCACAACAGCAGCAATGGCAGCAGAAAACGGCGGCGGGACCGCCTTTTGCGTCTTTTCTTCTTTTTCCCGCCGTCTTCTTTTCCGGACGCTTTCTTTTCCGGAGCTTTTCGGGTGTTTTCGTCTGCGGCCCCGCTGCCCTGCTCCTTCCCGGAAGAGGTCGTCTCTTTCCGGGATTCGCCTGCATCATTAAGGGATCCGGTCATTCCTTTTCCGGATCCGCTCTCCTCTTTCCGCGATCCGCTCAGTTCTTTTCCGGATTTGCTTTCCTCTTTCCGCGATCCGTTTTCCTCATTTTGGGATCCGCGCTGCGGCCGGTTCTGCGCCTTTTCCGCTCTTCCCGCTCCCTCTTCCTCTTTCTCCCGGAAGGAACCGGTTAAGAGACCGGCTCCGGAATCGCGCTCCGCATCCGGAGCTTCCTGAACCGGACGTTCCCCGGCTTCGCCGCCCGCAGCGGCCGCCTTTGCACTGTTTATTTTTTCTTCGCTGCGCTGCCGGGCCAGTTCCTCCACCTCCCGGTCAGTCTCCGCGATGGCTTCCGCAAGTTCCAGCTGCCGGAGTTCCTCATCCAGGCGGGCCCTTTCTTTTGCCCTGCGCGTGGTCGCTTCGGCGATCACTTCATTTGCCGCGGCGAGGACTTCTTCATTAGTTACATTCCCGTCGCCGTTCGCGGCTTTCATAGCGTTAATTCTTGTTATATACGCATCAAAGAGGCCGCCCGAGGACTTCCTGCTCCCGGACGGCCTTTCGTCACGGTTGTCTTTAGAATGATCCTGCATGAATCTCCTCCTTTACTGCAGTAAAATGGCTGCCGCGCGCCTTCTTTCAGCAAAAAGAACAGGGCCGCGGATCAGTTCCCGAAAATTGAGATATGAACAGCATAATCCTGCATACAACCGTAAGTATAACAATTTCATAGCGGTTCGTCGATTGTGAAAATCTTAAGAAAAAGCGTAAAATATCTGTCTGCGGCCGGGCTCTGTTCCCGGCTGCAGACCGCTTCTGCATAATGCGGGGAAATTCGCTGCAGACTGAATGCTTTCGTCCCTTCTTCCGGCCTTTCAGCCGGCATGTTCAGACTGTCCCGCCTCCGCAGTTTTCACTGTACCAGGCTTCCGGTCAGCTGCACCAGCCTTCATAGCTGGCTACATTCGCATGCCTGCCGGGGCCATTTTCTTCGGATGCTTCATCCTTCTCACCGCGGATCTTTGTGAAGTCGATCCGTGAGATCCGGAAGGGACTGTCCTCGGAAGGGACAAAATCCATCATGTAATTCATATTTTCACGCAGACAAGCCGTCGCTATCTCGTCCGGCAGCGCCTCCTTTCCTTCAAGGCAGACGGTGCAGCCCGCCCGCACATATCTCTGCAGGAATTCATATACGCTCCTGCTGTCACGTCTGAATTTTGCTACATGCTCAATTTTTCCATACTTCATAGTGATTTCCTCCAACAGGCAGCGAAGGTGCACTGTGATGTATCATTCCGCAAGCTGCCAGAGTCTGTGCCTGATTCCATATGGTAAACAATGTATCGGCAGAAGGATGATCTGATCAGACCTGATCCGGACAGGTATAGAGGTGATCGGATAAGAGTTGTGGAGATCTCCGTACAGAAATGCTTTCATCGATCTGCGTGCCTATATTATACAGCCGCTTTGCAGGAAGTGGTAGAACATTTGTGTGACATTCAGCTGATTCAGTAAATGCGACAAAGTTCCGGACCCTTATTTGTATAAGCTGGAGAAAGACCGGTCCGTTTTCCGCTGCAGACCGCCGGATTCAGAAAAAACTCCGGCAGATCTCTCCGGAAAATTGTACATAAGTAATCTGTAATGTTACTTTTGCCATATGTGCACAGGCATGTAACAGTGTTTTTCGTATCGTTCCGCTCATAATAACAGGGCAGCCGGCTCCGGATCAGAGGGCAGCTCTGACAGACAGAAAAAACGCTTCCGCCTTTATTCCATAGAAAAACAGCGCCGGTATACCGGCGCTGTCAGAAAAAGCCTCTCTATAAAAAAGTCTTACTGCTGCTTTGACTCCAGGAAAGCATTCAGGCGGACCAGCAGAAGATCCGGGTCAATTCCGTGTACATAAGCCGCTTCCTCAAGAGACTCACCCTGTGAGGAGGGGCATCCGACACAGTACATGCCGCCGCCCATCAGGACGCCCGCCAGATCCGGGTCGAGACGGATGATCTCGCCGATTGTCATATCCTTTGTAACCATTGCCTTATCAGCAGTCTGTTCATTTGCCATAATATAAATCCTCCTGTTATAGCCTGTCCGCTTCATATATCCGGCTTCCGCCATCTTTCTGCATGGCTGTCCTTTGCGGTCTCCCGGACCGTCATATGGCTGCATTATACTCTGAACAGCAGCATGTGGCAAGATATATTTTGCACAATTTAGTTTTTTCCAAGTTACTATTCACGGCGAATTTGAAAGCAGGTTCTGTTTCGTCGCGCTTGCGCGTAAGAAACAGGTTCCTAAAATATTGTTAGTTGCAACTGACTGACGTTTCCTGTGCAAAACTTCTAATTGTATTTCCTTTTTGCTGTATTTTTTCAATATCCGGTTAAATTTAGACTTGTGAAAACAAGCACTGTGTATTAGAATGAATGAAACACCCGCTAACAGACGGGTAGAGTATATTACTTAATCGGAGGTTTTTATTATGGCATACACAATTACTGATGAATGCGTAGCTTGCGGAACATGTGCCGGTGAGTGCCCGGTTGAAGCCATCCATGAAGGCGATGGAAAGTATGAGATTGATGCGGATGCCTGCATCGAGTGCGGAACCTGCGCAGATGCATGTCCGACCGGAGCGATCCAGGCTCCGTAATTCCGGAATACCGGTTTTTCATTTTATTGATTGACACGAAAAAAAGAGATCCGCAGAAAAAGGCGGATCTCTTTTTTCGTTTTCTGTATCAAAATCTTCTGTATCCATTCCGCCCGGCCGGCCCGGACACACTGCCGCTTCACATGGTGTTTTCTCAGATCACTCTGAGTCTCTGCAGAGCAAAATTATCCACGATCACCTTCATATGCTCCCGGAAGAATTCATCCATCCCGGTTGTATAATCCATCGGCATCGCATACTCGGAAAGCAGGTTACAGATCCGGTTGAACTGCTCAGGCCCGGTATCCTGCTTTCTGACCAGAAGATAATAGGCCCCGTCGTCCGGGTTTTTATAAAGCGTATTCTCGCCCTTGTACTCCTCGTCGATCCGTCTGGCCCCGCTCACGACACTCTCCAGATCGCGGAAAAGATAAAACCTGGTATACTGGTAAATCTCTTCCTCGGTCATCGAATTCGGATTCTGGGGCGTGCTGAAGCCGGGGCCCGTCTGGCCGGGACGCGGGGCTGTGCCCGCCTGTCCCGGATTCGAGGATCCCGTCATGTCTTTCCGGCCTGCCTTCACCCCGTTTTTCTCTCCCGGAGCTGCCGTCTTCGCGCCGGCATCTGAAGAATTCTCTTCGAGGCCCCCGGCTGTACCGTCCTCTGAAGCGGCCCCGTCCGAACGCTCGCCGCCGGCCATACTGCTCTCTGTGCTCTGATGCCCGCCGGCACGCGCCTGGCTGAACTTCTTCAGAAGATTCAGGACGTCATCCGCCCCGGAAAGCACATCCGTGAGGCTGGGAGCATTTTCGTCCGTGCGGCCGGTGTCCGGTGAGAAATGTGAGAAGCGCGCGTCCAGTTCTTCCGGATCCTGTACCTTCGTGACCAGCAGGACCAGCTGGTCCTTCCCGGACGGCACTGCCTCAATCATAAGCGGGATATTATGTACTTCAAATCCGAATTCCTGAAACGCCTGGAGCATCATCTCCCGAAACAGCGCCCTTGCCTTTTCGCTGCCGTAAGCCAGCTCTGACAGCTTGATCTGACGTTTCTCAAGATCAGCCCTGGTAAGTGTGCAGCGGATCTGGTTCTCATTGATTTTCTCAATCTTCATCTTGTCGCTCCATTGAGACTCAGGCAATAGTACTCAAAATCACTCAAAACTGGACGGATCCACCTCGACCTTGATCGGCTGAAGCTTCCAGATATCATCCACATACTGCTGGATCGTGCGGTCCGAAGTGAACTTGCCGGAGGACGCCATATTGAGGATGGCCATCTTCGCCCAGCGTTTCTCATCCTGGTAGGCTTCGACGATCTCACGGCGCGCCCTGTCGTAGTCCCTGAGATCCGCGAGAATGAAGTACTGGTCTGCTCTCCCGTACTTATTGGTCAGCAGCGAATCATAGATCTCACGGAACAGCTCCATGTCTCCGTGGGAATACTGTCCGTTGATCAGCTCCATCAGCACCCTGCGGATATCCTGATCGGTATTGAAATAGTAGTTCGGGTCGTAGCCGCCTTCATTTTCAAAGCGGATAACCTCCTCGGAGGACAGACCGAAGATAAAGGCGTTCTCCTGGCCGACTTCCTCCACGATCTCCACATTCGCGCCGTCCATGGTTCCGAGAGTCGGCGCTCCGTTGAGCATGAACTTCATGTTCGAGGTTCCGGATGCTTCCTTGGAAGCAGTGGAAATCTGCTCTGATACGTCCGCGGCGGCGAAGATCAGCTCGGCGTTGGATACGCGGTAGTCCTCGATGAAGACGACCTTGATCTTGCCGTTGATGGACTTATCGTTGTTAATGACATCCGCGACGGAATTGATCAGCTTGATCGTCAGCTTGGCCCTGCGGTAGCCCGCAGCCGCCTTGGCGCCGAAGATAAAGGTTCTGGGATAGAAGGGCATCTCCGGATGATCCTTGAGCTGATCATACAGGAACATCACATGAAGGATGTTCATGAGCTGTCTCTTATACTCGTGGAGTCTCTTGACCTGCACGTCGAAGATCGAGCGCGGATCCACTTCGATGCCGTTGTGCTCCCTGATATAGGCGGCGAGTCTCAGCTTGTTCTGATACTTGATGTTCATGAACTCCTGCTGGGCCTTCTCGTCATCCGCGAAGACTTTCATCCGGGCAATCTGCGGAAGATCGGTGATCCACTCATCCCCGATATGCGCGGTCACCCAGTCAGCCAGCAGCTGGTTGCCGTGAAGCAGGAACCTTCTCTGGGTGATGCCGTTGGTCTTGTTATTGAACTTCTGCGGGAACATCTCGTAGAAGTCCTTCAGCGTCTGGGATTTCAGAATCTCCGTGTGAAGCTGGGCAACGCCGTTTACGCTGTATCCGGCAACGATGGCAAGGTGGGCCATCTTGACCTGGCCGTCATAGATGATGGCCATCCTGGCGACCTTCTCCTGGTTGCCCGGGTATTTCTTCTGGACTTCCAGAAGGAAGCGGCGGTTGATCTCCTCAACGATCTGGTAGATACGGGGAAGCAGCCGGGAGAAGAGCTCGATGGGCCACTTCTCAAGAGCTTCCGCCATGATGGTATGGTTGGTGTAGGCGACCGTCTTTGTGGTGATCTCCCATGCGTCGTCCCACTCCAGTCCTTCCTCATCGAGGAGGATCCGCATCAGCTCCGCGACCGCTACGGTCGGATGGGTATCATTCATCTGAATGGTAACCTTCTCATAGAGCTTCCGGATATCGTCATGGGTCTTCTTGTACTTGGCAACAGCCTCCTGCACGGACGCGGAGATGAAGAAATACTGCTGCTTCAGTCTCAGCTCCTTGCCGGCGTAATGGTTGTCATTCGGGTACAGGACCTCGACGATATTGCGGGCCAGGTTCTCCTGCTCGACAGCCTTCTGATAGTCGCCCTTGTCGAAGGAATCCAGCTGGAAATCATTGATGGCTTCCGCGTCCCACACACGCAGGGTGTTGACCATGTTGTTGCCGTATCCGACGATCGGCATGTCATAGGGAACCGCGCGGACCGACTGGTAGTTTTCCTGGATGAACTTGTTGCGGTGGGTCTGCTCGTTGTACTCCACTCTGACATAACCGCCGAACTTGACCAGCTTTGCGTATTCCGGTCTTTTCAGTTCGAAGGGGTTGCCGTTGCGCAGCCAGTCATCCGGGACCTCCAGCTGATAACCGTTCTCAATCTTCTGCTTGAACATGCCGTATCTGTAACGGATGCCGCAGCCGTAGGCCGGATAGCCCAGAGTTGCCAGTGAATCCAGGAAACATGCGGCAAGGCGGCCGAGACCGCCGTTTCCGAGCGCCGGATCCGGCTCCTGGTCCTCGATCACGTTGATGTCCAGGCCCATCTCAGCCAAAGCTGCCTTGACTTCCTTGTAGGCCGTCAGGTTGATCAGGTTGTTGCCCAGAGCGCGTCCCATCAGAAATTCCATGGACATGTAATAGAGGATCTTCGGATCATCCTGGTCCATCTGCTGCTGGGTCGCCATCCAGTTATCGATGATGACGTCTTTAACGGCATAGGATACAGCCTGGAAGATCTGCTGGGTGGTCGCCTCGCGCAGAGTCTTTCTGTACAGGGTTCTTACATTATCCTTTACCGCCTCTTTAAAGGCCTCTTTTTCAAATCTCTTAGACTTGGTTCTCACGCCTGCGGTCTCTTTGTAAGCCGGCTGCTCATATCGTGTTTTTTTATCCATTCGTTCCTCCCGTATAGCTGAAAACTGACAGGCCCCGGGATCCGCCCCCACCCCGGACAGGACCCGGGCCCGCTCATATCTCCGGTTAACAGTTCAGTCCGCTCTCAGCGTTTTTTCACGCCCAGGGTCACTTTCTCGCCGTTGACTGTCCATTCCTTGACGTAGCCGTCCGCTTCGTCAAAGCTGATGGTCTCAGCCAGGACTTCTTTTTTCAGCTCCGTCTCAAACTTCTGCATGATCTCACGGATCCTGCTGTTGGCGCTTTCATATACATCGATATGATCCTGTACCTCGAAGCCGGCTTCCTTGCGCATGGTCTGGATCTTGGAGACAAGCTCTCTCACAAATCCTTCCTCGACCAGTTCGGGCGTAAGGTTTGTATCCAGCACGACCGTCAGGTCTCCGTTCTGCTGGCTTACATAACCCTCCATTTGCGCGGTATCGATCAGAAGGTCTTCCTCGGTCAGGACAACTTCGGAGCCGTTTGCATCGAATCTGATCGATCCGTTTGTCTTAAGCTCATCCATTGCCTGGTTCCCGTCAACCTCGCTGAGATATTTGCGGATGCCGCCGAGAAGCTTTCCGTATTTCGGTCCGACCGTCCGCAGCTGCGGCTTGAAGCTGTAGCTTGTGAACGCCCTGACGTCCTGGGTAAAGGTGATTTTCTTAACATTCAGCTCGTCCGTGATGATATCCGCGAAGAAGCCCGGAAGCTCCGCTTCGGCCTTCACAAACATCTGCCCGATCGGCTGACGGTTCTTGATGTTGGCGTCATTTCTCGCCGCGCGGCCCATGACTACGATATTCAGGACCTCATCCATCCGCTTCTCCAGCTCGCTGTCGATCTTCGACGCGTCAGCTTCCGGGAAGTCGCACAGATGAACCGATTCCGGAGCGCCTTCTTCGACTCTGCGCACGATGTTCTGATAGATCTCTTCCGTCATGAAGGGGATCATCGGAGCCGCGCACTTGCAGAGGTTCTTCAGCGCTTCATAAAGGGTCATGTAGGCGTTGATCTTGTCCTGCTCCATGCCGCCGGCCCAGAAACGGTCCCTGCAGCGGCGGACATACCAGTTGGACATGTCGTCCACAAAGCTTTCCAGCGCTCTTGCCGCTTCGGGAATCCTGTAGGCGTCAAGGTCACTGTCCACGTCGCGGATCATGGTATTCATACGGCTGATCAGCCATTTGTCCATGACCGGGAGCTTATCGTAATCGAGCGTGTAGTCCGACGGATTAAATCCGTCAATGTTGGCGTACAGAACATAGAAGGCATAGGTGTTCCACAGGGTGCCCAGGAACTTTCTCTGCCCCTCCTGCACGGCCTTGTCATGGAAGCGGTTCGGCAGCCAGGGCGCCGAGTTCACATAGAAATACCAGCGGATCGCGTCCGCGCCGTGCTTTTTCAGCGCCTCGAAGGGATCCACGGCGTTGCCCTTGGATTTGGACATCTTCTGTCCGTTTCCGTCCAGGACCAGGCCCAGTACGATGACGTTCTGATAGGAGCTCTGGTGGAAGAGCAGCGTGGATTCCGCCATCAGGCTGTAGAACCAGCCTCTGGTCTGGTCGACCGCCTCGGAAATGAAGGCCGCCGGGAACTGCTTCTCAAAGGTCTCCTGATTCTCAAACGGATAATGATGCTGCGCGAAAGGCATGGCTCCGGAGTCAAACCAGCAGTCGATAACCTCCGGCACTCTCTTCATGGCCTTCTTCCCGCATTCCGGGCAGGTGCAGATGAACTCGTCGATATACGGTCTGTGCAGCTCGACGGTCATCGCGTCTTCTCTTCCGCTGTACTCCTTCAGCTCTCTGCGGCTTCCGATGCAGATCTGTTTGCCGCAGTCTTCGCACTCCCATACCGGAAGCGGAGTGCCCCAGTAACGGTTCCTGGAGATGCCCCAGTCCTGGACATTTTCCAGCCAGTCGCCGAAACGGCCTTTGCCGATGGAAGGCGGAATCCAGTTTACCGTATTGTTGTTCGCGATCAGCTCGTCCTTTACCTCGGTCATTTTAATGAACCAGGACTCGCGCGCGTAGTAGATCAGCGGTGTGTCGCAGCGCCAGCAGTGTGGATATTCGTGCTCAAACTTCGGCGCGTCAAAGAGCTTTCCTTCCTTTTCCAGATCCTTCAGGATCATCGGATCCGCCTTCTTGACGAAAACTCCTTCGTAGGGCGTATCCGCGGTCATATTGCCCGCGCCGTCCACGAACTGGATGAAAGGCAGGTCATAGGAACGTCCGATCCGTCCGTCATCCTCACCGAAAGCCGGGGCGATATGGACGATACCGGTACCGTCTGTCATGGTGACATA
>DGHP01000144.1 GCA_002392705.1 Lachnospiraceae bacterium UBA3845
TTTGAAATCAGGTTCTGGTTCGTCGCGCCTGCAGGAGAAACAGGTTCTGATTTCAAATTAGGCCTGCGAAGCAGGAACTCCATACACAGCCTCAGACAGAAGCATCGAAGATGCGGCATACGTGCATAGCACGGATGGTCTACTCTGTACGCTATTCCACTAAGCAGCAAAGCTGCCAAGTGGAATATGCGGGTGGCCTGATGTGTGGAGGGCCGTGAATAGCAACCTCCGGATATCAGAAAACGGCAGGAAATGTGTCATGCAGAGGGAGAAATGAGAAGAAAGAAAAGTATATGGATCTTCAGCCTGTGTGCTGCTGCACTGCTGCTGTCTGTACAGAGCCGTGCGGAAGTGGAGACGGTTCTGGTCGGTCCGGGGGCGGCGCCGGCCGGTGTTACGGAATCGGTCCGGGAGAGCCCGTCTTTCCCCGTTCAGGAAAGCAGCGCAGATGTGAACAGTTTAGGCTATTACGATGAGACTGTCCTGGGTGCCCACAGCCCCCTCACCAATGAAGGTGTTGCAGCGGAATACCAGTGGATTAAGGATAACATCGCTTCGGAATTCATGCCCTATGTGATTGAGCATGCGGAAGGGAATCCGAATGTGATCCATTTCCTGTATATGTGGGGACAGCATGCCCAGTCTCCGGACACGTTCGAATATACGGATGAGGAGAGGGAAGCCGCCATCCCGCTGCTTATGCAGTGGGATTACCGCTGGGGTTTCCCGACTTACGGGGGAGGACCGGCAGGACTGACAGCCTGTGCGCCGACCTGCATGGCGATGATCGGTTTCGGCCTGACAGGAGATGAGTCCATCAATCCGCGGTCGATGTATGAATATTCCGCGGCGAGCGGTTTCTGGGTGAGCGGGCAGGGAACCAGCTGGAGCCTTGTGACAAATGCCTTTCCGAAGCATTCCATCTATTGTACGCAGATCAGCGCGACACAGGACGCCGTCGCCTATGAGCTCAGCCAGGGGCATCCGGTTCTGATCAATGTCGGGATCGGGAAATTTTCCGCAGTCGGACATTTTATGGTTCTGGCGGGGGTTGCGCAGGATGGAACCTTTATCCTGAATGATCCCAATAATCTGGAAAACAGTTCAAAAACATGGAGCTGGGCGGATCTGAGCACAGAGATTACAGCAGCCTGGTCCTACAGTTATGCGGGATCCTGACAGCAGCGCAGATGAGGGAATATGCCTTTACAAAAGCACTGTTAACTCTTATGATAAACCACAAAATAAACGCAGACAGTTCAGGCCGGGAGGGCCGGGAAGACTGCCGGTCACAGTCCGGCAGCCGGACGGCGGTGAATTCAGGCCGGGAATGACGGAAATGGAGAGATTCAGATGAAAGCTTATACTGAGATGACGATGGAAGAGCTTGAAGGCCTTGAGAAGGAACTGAAGGCGGAATATAAAAAGATTCAGGCCAGAGGCCTGGAACTGAACATGAGCAGAGGCAAGCCCTGCACCGAACAGCTGGATCTGTCCATGGGAATGATGGACGTTCTGAGCTCGGAGATGGATCTTCTGTGCGAGGACGGGACAGACTGCCGGAACTACGGAGTGCTGGACGGCATCCCGGAAGCGCTTGAACTGATCGGCGATATGATGGAAGTTCAGTATGACCACCTGATTATCTACGGGAATTCTTCCCTGAATGTCATGTATGATCAGATTTCCAGATCCTACTCCCACGGCGTCATGGGGAATACCCCCTGGTGCAAGCTGGATAAGGTCAAGTTTATCTGCATCGTTCCGGGCTATGACAGGCATTTCCGGATCACGGAATACTTCGGAATTGAAAATGTCTGTGTGCCGATGCTGGAAACCGGTCCGGATATGGATATGATCGAGAAGCTTGTATCGGAGGACGAGTCGATCAAGGGAATCTGGTGTACCCCGAAATATTCGAATCCGACCGGGAACAGCTATTCGGATGAGACTGTGCGCCGTTTCGCGAGGCTGAAGCCTGCGGCCAAGGATTTCCGGATCTACTGGGACAATGCCTATACGATCCACCACCTGTACGACCATGATCAGGATCATCTGCTCGAGATTCTGGCGGAATGCAAACGCGCCGGGAATCCGGATCTGGTCTACAAGTTCGCGTCCACCTCCAAGGTTTCCTTCCCGGGATCGGGTATAGCGGCCCTTGCCTCCTCCCTCAATAATCTGGAGGATATCCGCCACCAGCTGCAGGTCCAGACCATCGGCCATGACAAGGTGAATCAGCTGCGGCATGTCCGCTTCTTCGGGAATATCCACGGTATGGTGGAGCATATGCGCAAACACGCGGATATTCTGCGCCCGAAATTCGAAGCGGTCGAGGAGATTCTGGAAGAGGAACTCGGCGGGCTGGGCATCGCCAGATGGACAAAGCCGAAGGGAGGCTATTTTATCTCCTTCGATACCATGGACGGATGCGCGAAGGAAGTGGTCCGCAAATGCGCGAAGGCGGGCGTCATCATGACCCCGGCAGGCGCCACATATCCGGGAGGACATGACCCGCACGACTCCAATATCCGGATCGCGCCCTCCTTCCCGCCGCTTGAGGATCTGAAAACGGCTGCTAGACTGCTTGCTCTGGCGACAAAACTTGCGGCGGCCCAGAAGCTTCTGAAGGAGAAAAAGCAGGAAGCGGCAGGAGC
>DGHP01000089.1 GCA_002392705.1 Lachnospiraceae bacterium UBA3845
CTGGGCACGGTCGAGAAGATCGGCGCGGATAAGATGAAGGCTTTCCTGACAAGCCTCGGCGAAGATTCCGCGGAGGTGGAAAAAGCCGTTTCCGACAGGCAGGCTTATGAAGCTGCTCTGGCAGAAACGAAGGACAGGGAGAAATTCCTGGCCTACGCCCAGAGCGTGGATGACACCGTGACGGAAGAGAACCTGAACGACCTGATCAAGGACCATGCCCGCAGCGACCCGATGAAGGAAGCCATGGCCATGGAGTCCCTGGGCCTTGATGAAGAGGCCTTTAAAGCCGTCGCCTCCAATGAAACCCTGCTTGGCATGTACCGTGAGGGTCTTCCCAGCCTTCTTGAAAACAAGCATATGGCGAACGCGGTTCCGGTTCAGTTCCTGGGCATCGTGCTGATCGTCTTCGCCCTGGCTTATTTCCTGATTCAGGCCATGGATATCAGACCGCGCGCAAAGACAAAGGCGGTCAATCCGAAAACAGCCAAAGTGACCGGCTTTCTGCTGAATTACGCGCTGTTTATCATCCTCGGCCTCATCCTGGTAATCGTCTCCATCATAAGGATCGATTTCCTGTCGATGAGCAATATCCTGAATATCCTGCAGAACGCTTCCACCAAGGGCATCCTGGCGCTGGGCTGCGCGGGACTGATCGTCCTTGCCGGTACGGACCTTTCCATCGGCCGTGTGCTGGGTATCTCCGCGGCCGTGACGGCCTCCCTGGTACAGTCCACCACTTATGCCAGCCGAATGTTCCCGACCATGGTGAAACCGCTCGGCATGTTCGGACTTCTGATCCCGCTGGCCGCGTCCATCGCGGTGGCTGTCGTATTCAGCCTGATCAACGGTTTCGGTGTCGCGAAGCTGCATCTGCACGCTTTCATCGTCACCCTGGGCACGCAGCTGATCGCCTACGGCGCAAACTGCCTCTATATCGAGTCGCAGCCGTCCGGAACGGCGCAGGCCCTGTCCACCTTCGACCCCACGTTCCTGAATGTGGCGGCCGGGGCCTTCTACATCGGTTCGATCCGTGTTCCGCTTGTGGTAATCTATTTCATCATCGCGGCCGCGGTTGTCTGGGTGATCTGGAATAAGACCAAGCTCGGCAAGAACATGTTCGCGGTGGGCGGCAATACCGAAGCGGCTGCCGTCTCCGGCGTGAATGTCGCGAAGACCATCATGCTGGTTTATCTGATGGCAGGTATTCTCTACGGTATCGCTTCCTTCCTGGAGGCGGCCCGCATCACCGCGGTCGGCGCCAGCACGGGTCTTAACTATGAGACAGACGCCATCAGCGCGGTTGTCGTCGGCGGCGTCAGTTTCTCGGGCGGTGTCGGTACCATCCAGGGCGTCGTCATCGGCGCGGTTATCATGCAGGCCATTGTGTACGCTCTGCAGTTTTTGGGCGTCAATCCCTACATCCAGTACATCATCCGCGGTCTGATCATCATTCTCGCCGTGTCCATTGACGTACGGAAGTATATTGTAAAGAAATAACAACAGGAATCATATGGAAGATCTGACACAGATCCGGGACAGTTCACCGGAATTGAATATGGCAGATCCGTCTGCTCAGCAGGCGGATTCTGCCCCGGGGCAGGATGATGCCGGCGCGGGCAGCGCATCTTCCTGGGGTGAGAAGAGTTATGCCCGTTATAAGATCTATGACCGGATTAAGGATCATGTTTCGCTGCGGGCCGTGGACGCGATTATTGTGATCAGCGCGCTTCTGATCATCATTTTCCTGGTCTACGGGATTATGACGGGCTCGCCGCGGGCATGACTCCTGCCGTAACAGAGTGTAACGATTCAGCGCTTCTTACCGACGGCAGGGAGGGCTGCGAAGCAGCCTGAGCCCGGGGCGCGGAACAGTTGCAACAAAGTATAAAAAACGGATGACTTTCCCGCTTTTATGGGTATAATAAAGATTGAATTGCCGGGGAGTTGTACGGCAGAACAGTTTTTTTGATAAGGGGGACACATTATGAAGATGAAGAAAATCGCTACTTTGCTGCTTACAACCATGATTACCGCGACTGCGGCTCTCAGCGCCTTTGCCGCGACCTACAGTCTGAACGGAA
The DNA here is from genome assembly GCA_002392705.1 of Lachnospiraceae bacterium UBA3845. Classification (GTDB taxonomy): domain Bacteria; phylum Bacillota; class Clostridia; order Lachnospirales; family Lachnospiraceae; genus Porcincola. The sequence continues at coordinate 2,082 of DGHP01000089.1, forward strand.
TCAGCATTACACCGCCGGCCCGTTTTACCTCTGTCGAGAGCAGCGTGGATGATCTTGACTGCTCAAGAGACGGCGGCAATTTCGATGAGGACCTGGATTATGAGGCTGCATATCTCAGCGGAAAACTGAAGAAAAAAGCGAAACAGGGGATGAAGGAGTACAGGCAGGACGGCTATACAATTGTGCGCCGTGTGAAGCAGATTGTTGCTGCCGATGGAAGAGTCGGATATTATTTCATCGTTGCAGATTTTGATGATGACTGCGAGTATACCCTTGCTGTATATGCTCCTGTTAAAAACAGCAGCATGTATGTTATCGCGACAGATGTCATAAGCTTCGATTATAAGAACGTGCAGTGTCCTTTCGGCGCAGCCGAAGCGCTGGAACTGGTCAATTCGATCGGCAGCAGCTCCGGAGCGGCTGTCGGTACAACGACAACAACGACTGTTCCGACAACCCCGACTTACCCGACAACAACTTACCCGACGACAGTACCGGCTACGACCTATGTGCCGTCGGTTCCGTCTTATGTTCCCGGTTATAACGCGGCAGGCTGATGCCGGAAAGGGTGCGCTTTCTGCAATACCGGCAAAAGCCGATTCGAACGGCCGGTATAAGATGAAAGGGATCGGGCATATAGAATGATCTATACAGGCAGCAGGATTTTCCGGAAGGGAGGTCCTGCTGTTTTTATGTACGCGTGCGGCGGCTCCCGCCTCGGTGTGCTCATCCCGCATGAGGGAGGTCCTGCTGTTTTATCTGCAGGCGCGGCGGATCAGATCCTGATATCAGATAAATCCTGCTTCACAGGCCTTATTTGAAATCAGAACCTGTTTCTCCTGCAGGCACGACAAACCGGAACCTGATTTCAAACAGGCTGTGAATCGTAACAAATTAAGAAAAAAATAGGGACTCATCTGCTATTTGCTGAACAATTGACAGAATTATTGTAGTATAATTAATTGGCTTTTTATATTTGCAGCGGGGCCGGTCCCGCCGGGAAAGACAGGCGGTAAAGATTGTGCTTTTACAGGCGGATCCGGTGGACGGAGGATACTACGGGATGGCAGATACGAAAAACTTTGCCGGGAAGAGAAAGGCTGCAGGCCTTGTCTTCTTTGAGGGAAAAGAAAAACCGCGCCAGTATGTGATATTTCAGCGGGCGCACGTCAGGGGACAGTGCAGCATGGAGGTTTTCACCACGACTTCCCTTCAGCTGGAGTACTCTTTCCTGGATAAAGAACAGTGTGAAATCTTTCAGCGCGGCGGGGAATGGATCTATAAAAACCTGTCGGAGAATGTTTTCACTTTTGTAGGCGGCAGACATCTTGCTGAAGGCGATGAGACAGTCCTGCGCGACGGCGCGGTCATACGTCTGATTAACGACCGCATGCTTACGGCCGTCTTTCTGGAGAATTATGTCAGCGGCAGGGACTGGCGTTTTCTGGATATGGACAACGGCCTGCATCATGTGAGCATTACGGAAGAAGGAAAAGGAGAGGGCGGCGCCTTCCTTTCTCTGGATTATGATTCCGGTACCTGGATCCTGCGGGAGATGAACGGCGCAAACGTCCTGCAGAACGGCAAAGAAGTAGATGAAAAGGTCAAGATCCGCATAGACGATTTTATTCAGATCGGGGACAGCCGCTTTCTCTTTGAGGGATCCGGCCTGGTCTATGGCTATCCGATTCAGGAGAGCGGTCTGAGTATCCGGATCGACGAGCGGTCCGCCCATAAGGCGCTCAGTAAGATTACCCTGCTGAAGGATATCAATCTGTCCGTGGAACCGGGAGAGATGGTGCTGATCCTGGGCGGCTCCGGGGCAGGCAAGAGTACTTTTGTCAACGCGGTTACCGGCTATGAGAAGGCGAAAGCCACGATCAAGGAAGGGGATTACGATTATTACCGCGATTACGGGCAGATCAAGCACCGGATCGGCTTTGTCCCCCAGGACAATCTGATGAGGGAGGAGGATACGGTCGGCAGTACGGTCAAGAACGCCGCCGATATGCGCCTTCCCAGGGATATGGGGTCGGAGGAGAAACAGAAACGGATCGCTGCTGTCCTGGAAACCTTCGGCCTTTCCGGCAGAGAGAAGGAGCAGGTCTCCAAACTTTCCGGCGGACAGAAGAAGAGGCTTTCCATCTGCATGGAATTCATCGCCTCCCCGTCCCTGTTTATCCTGGACGAGCCGGATTCCGGACTGGACGGGATCATGGCGAAGGAACTGATGGAGAATCTCCGCCTGATCGCCTGCCAGGGCAAGATCGTTATGGTCATCACCCATGCCCCGGACCGCGTGGCGGATCTATTTGACAAGGTGATCGTGCTGGCCAAGAGCACGGAGACCCATGTGGGTCAGCTTGCTTTCTACGGCGGGATCCAGGAGGCCAGAGACTTTTTCGGCGTCCAGACCATGGAGGAAGTGGTCAAGCGGATCAATGCGGTAAATGAGGGCGGCGAAGGCCGGGCCGATGAGTTTATAGAAAAGTACAAGGTCTACAGCGCGGAGCAGGAGAAAAACAGCGTCCAGGTTTTTGAACCTGAGGAGGAAAGGGAGACTGTCAGGGAGCGCCTGAGCCAGAGAAGGGAAAAAGCCAGGGAGAAGATGCGGTCCGTACGGTATAAGAGCCGGCTGGAACAGATTCCGATCTACCTGGGCAAACAGTTCCGCATGCTGCTGGGTGAGATGAACTGGAAAGTGCTTCCCATGGCAGGCATAATCGCCTATCTTGTGGTGTATGTGCTCGGCAGCAGGATGTTCCGCAATATGGAATATACCAAGTACGGGTCGCTGGCAGTAATCTGTGTCTGCATCTGGAACGGGATGTTCAATTCCATTCAGGTGGTCTGCAAGGAACGGAGCATTATCAAGAGGGAACACAGGGCGGGACTTCATATCAGCGCCTATATGGCGGCGCATATGATCTACCAGGCCGTGATCTGTATCCTGCAGGTCGCGATCACTCTGTTTATCTTCAGATTTTTCGGGATGTATTTCCCGGATACCGGCCTGATTACCGGCTCCTTTATGCTGGATCTGGCCATCACCATGTTTCTTACGACCTACGCCGCGGATATGCTGGCGCTCATGGTTTCCTGCATCGCCCACACAACCACGACGGCCATGACGATCATGCCTTTCCTGCTGGTGGTCCAGCTGGTGTTCGCGGGAGGAATCTTCCCGCTGTCCAGGCAAGGTGCGAAGATTCTGTCAAGATATACGATCAGCAGCTGGGGCATCAGGGCTGTCAATATCGCTTCCGATTACAACAGCCAGAAATCAGAGGTTCTTTACACCGCCATCGGCAGCATGCAGGATTCCTCGGATGAACTGATGGTGAAGATCCAGGATGTTCTGGAACTGGAGGAAGTCAGGGACAGGCTGGAGACCTATACGGCGTCGAAAATGAAGGAGGAATCTTTCAATTACACGAAGCCGAATCTGCTGAAGTCATGGGGGGTTCTGGCTCTGTTTTCAGGGATCTATGCCCTGATCGGGCTGCTGTTCCTGGAATTGATCGACAGGGATAAACGATGATCCCGGGCGGCAGTGCCGCCCGAACAAGGCTGCCGGGATCCGGAGATCTGCCGCGGATGCTGCGGATAAGCCGGATTCCGGCGTAAAGACTGTACCGGGGAGACAGGACAAAGATGAGGAAAAGAATGCTGGGAAAATGGATGGCGCTGTGCCTGCTGGCAATGGTTCTTGCCTTTGCGCCGGCGGGAAAAGCGGCTGCGGAAGAAGAAAACTCTCTGGAGCTTGCGATGGAGCAGGCCGCCATGCTGGTGAAGGACCTGGACGTGGAAACGGTCAGGGAATATTACAGGGATATTGAATCCGTTGTCATGTCCGATGAATTCCAGAGCCTGCTTCAGTATGAAGAAGTCCGGGTCCTGATCGAGGAACTGGTGAACAGGGGCGTGGACTTTGTGATGACGGAACCGGAACTGACGGAGAAGATCCTGATCACGGCCGGAATGGATGAGAAGTATGCCGCCCTTGTGCTCCTCCTGATCGGGGAAGGAAACAAAGCCGGGGAAGCGGTGGAACTCTTTAAGGAAAGTGAAGAGGGAAAAGCGCTGCTGGAGTATCTGGATCTGACCCTGGACAGGGAAACCCTGACGAAAGCCCTCCTGGACCTGCTTCTGGGACAATACGCGGATCAGGGCGGGACAGAGACAGAGGTCAGTTCCGCAGCGGCGGAGGATCTTCTGTCACGGATCGGAGAGGAATACAGCGCGCAGACAGAGGAAGGTCTCGCGGCGCAGACAGAGAACGACCTCGCGGCGCAGACAGAGGAAGATCCGCGGGACTGACAGAAACAGACCCTGCTTCTGAGACAGAGGACGGTCCTGCAGAGCAGGCATGGGGCTGCGGCGGGGAATAAGACAGAATTCAGGAGGAAACCGGTTGATGGAGTCAGCGGCAGGCGTAGAAAAAGGCGCGATACTGGGGCAGAGAAAAGAAATCAAAAAGAGAGGGAGAGAGATAGTGAAAAGCCACTATTTCCTCCTGTTTTTCCTTGCTCTGGTCATGATTCTCTTCGGCAGGGAGTACAGTCTTGCCACGGCAGGCTGGGGCGAAAGCGTCAATGGAGCAGCGATTCAGGAAGATTCAGTGGAGTCCCTTCTGGACAAGGTGAATGCTATTACGAAAATCACCGGGGGGAACGATACGGTTCTGACGGATATTATGTCCGGAAGGCTCTTTGAAGGAGAGAGAAAATCTCTTCAGATCTCCAAACTGCTGAAGGATACAGGCGAAGACAACCCGGTCCTTGGAAGAACAAACGGGATTCTGGCCCAGATGGTAAACGGGATTGTCTCGGAGCGCTTTTCTGTCATGTTCGGCAATACGGTATATTCCATCGTTCATTCTGAGGAAGCCGTGGCTGTTGCCTTCATTGTACTGAGTTTTATCTGGTACACCTTTGTTTTTGTTTTTATAAAAAATGTTTATACCGCCGTATACTGCAGGATGTTTCTGGAGGCGCGCTGCTATGAGAAGGTTTCTCCTCTGGACGCCCTGCATTTCGCGGCTGTCCGCAGGTGGTTCAGGGCCAGTATGACCATGCTGATTTCAGAACTCATGCTTATGCTCTGGTCCCTTACCATTGTGGGAGGATTTATCAAGAGATTTTCCTATGCCGCCGTGCCTTATATCGTGGCGGAGAATCCGGACCTGAAAGGCCTGGAAAGCATTACTCTTTCAAGAAAAATGATGGACGGCCACAAGATGGAGCTGCTGCTCTTCGAGCTGTCGATGATCGGCTGGACCGTGCTGGGAATTGTGACGTTCGGAGTCTCTGAGATCGGCTGGGGAGTCGCCTATCGCAGCGCCAGCAAGGCTGAATTTTACGCCAGAATCCGTGAGGACGCCATCCGCAGGAAGGTCGAAGGCTGGGAAAAGCTGAATGATCCTTACCTCTTTGAGAAGGCGGACCGCATCCTGCTCTATGAGACCTATTTTGACGTGGTGGACGAGATTACGGTTCTCCATGAGAACAGGGTGGAACTGAAAGGAGCCAGGAAGGCTGCCGCTGAATGGCTGGGCATCTGGCTCGGCACACTGGACGAGAAGAAGAAGTACGATGAGATAGAGGGAAGGGAATACACGATCCGCCATCTGAAGCTGTGCATGGAAGGTCAGGCCTATCCCCACTGGCTGAATCCCCTCTGGAGAAAGAGAGAGATCACAAGGTACCATAATTTCTCCTTCCTGAACAATTATTCGATCTGGACGGTTTTCCTGCTGTTTATCAGCTTTTCCTTCCTTGGCTGGAGCTGGGAGGTTGCCCTGCATTACATGCAGACCGGAGCGCTGGCCAACCGGGGAACGCTCCTGGGGCCCTGGCTCCCGATCTATGGAGCCGGCGGCGTGGTTGTGCTCATGCTCTGCAGCAGATTCCGCAGACAGCCGGTGGCGGAGTTTTTCCTCTCGATCGTGCTCTGCGGCTGCCTGGAATATTTTTCCGGCTGGTATCTGGAGACAAAGTTCCATCAGAGATGGTGGTCCTATGACGGCTATTTTCTGAATCTGCACGGAAGAATCTGCGCGGAAGGCCTGCTGGTATTCGGCGTCGGCTGCTGCATCGTGGTCTATCTGATCGCTCCCGTATTTGATTTTATGCTGTCGAAGGTGAAAAAGGAGATTCTGATCCCCATCTGTGTTGTGCTGGCTGTTCTGTTCGGCGCTGACCAGATTCATGCCATGTTCCACCCCAATATGGCGGAAGGCGCGGTTGAGGGAAAGAAGGCCGAACTGACCGTGAAGGCTGAGGGCAGCGTTGGAAGGAGCGCGGCCGAAACGGAGACGGAAGCGCATACAGAAGCAGAATTATAAAAAGCATTGCAGGGTAGGTCAAAAGCATTGCAGGGTAAATCAAAAGCATTGCAGGGTAGATCAAAAGCATTGCAGGGTAGATCAAAAGCATTGCAGAGTAGATCAAAAGCATTGCAGGGTAGATCAAAAGCAGTGCAAGGTAGATTAAAAGCATCTCGCAGGGTAAAAACAGAAGGGCAGTTCGACACATGTATTTATACTTAATTCCACCGCTTTATATTCTGGCGTACCTGCTGTTTTTCCTCATACTGAACTGGTGGCTCGGGCATGCCTTTGCCGGCTACCGGGAGATGAAGAAATGGCGCAGGATCCTTTTCTTCATCGTCTATCTGTTCTCCGCGTCGCCTGTTCTCGGCTGCTTTCTTCCGGACAGCAGTGCGAAGTTTTTTCTGACGGCGGTCGGGAACATCTGGCTCGGATATTTCCTCTATGTCGGGCTGATCGCGATTCCGCTGTCCATCATCGCGGGCGCCGCGGGTCTGATGAGGGGCGAAAGGACGCGGAGAAGCCGTATTACCGCCCGGCTCTGCCTGATTATAGCCCTTGCCGGGGCCCTGGGCGTGAATCTGTACGGCAGCATCCATGCACGTGATGTGCAGGTCCATGAGATTGAAGTAACGCTGGATAAAAAGCTGCGGACGGAAGGCGGGAAGGACACCCTGAGGGCAGCCCTGATCGCGGACCTTCATATGAGCGTCAATTCCAGGCCCGAGACCATACAGCGCATGGTGGACCTGCTGAATGAACAGGAACCGGACCTGGTTTTCGCCGCGGGAGATTTCCTGACAAGCACCTATTATGGCCTGAAGGATCCCGAACGGTACGCGGAAATCCTCCGCGGCATCCGCTCCAGGTACGGCTCCTACGCGGTCTACGGGAACCATGACGTGGAAGAACCCCTGCTCGGAGGCTTCCCTATGACGCCCATAAGCGAAGCCTTCCGAAGTGAGGAGATCGTTTCCTTTATCGACAGCTGCGGCTTCCGTGTCATTTCGGATGAAGTGGAAGAGATCGTCGGAGGAACGATCGTGCTGGTCGGCCGCGAGGACGGGGAAAAGTCCGGAAATGGTACAGAGAAGCGGCTTGAGGCGGAAGAGCTGATGGACGGAATCGACCTGACAAAACCGGTGCTGGTGCTGGAGCATGAGCCGATGGACTTTGAGAATCTGTCGGAGGCCGGGGCGGATCTGGTTCTGAGCGGCCACACCCATGCCGGACAGATCTTTCCGGGAAATCTGATTACGCCATTTTTCAACGCCAACAACTACGGACTGAAGACCTTGTATAATCTGCAGTCTGTGGTGACTTCCGGGGTCGGTTTCTACGGCCCGCCCCTCAGGGTCGGCACGGACAGCGAGATCATGATGGTTACGATACATTTTGCCTGACGCGCGCAGAAGCGGAGGCCGGCCGCCCGGCGGGCTAACTGATGCTGCAGCGGCGCGGGTCTCAGCCGCGGCTTCAGAAAACTGCAGACGGGGAAAGGGAGAAGGAGTCAGACCATGGTACGCAATATTATCAGCAGGCTGCTGCAGGCGGTCTTTGTGCTGCTGGGAGTGGCGCTCCTGATCTTTATCATGCTGCGGATCGTTCCAGGCAACCCGATCGCCACCCTGATGGGAGAGCACGCGGACCGCGCCGTCATAGAACGGATGACGGCGGAACTCGGACTGGACCAGCCGATCCTGAAACAATTTATTCAGTACCTGTCGGGTGCGCTGCGGGGAGATTTCGGCACCAGCTATTCGCTGGGAAAGCCGGTCTCTGCACTCATGGGCGCCGCTTTCGGGAATACGCTTAAGCTGGCTGTGTTCGCGGCTCTGTTTGCCTGGCTGCTCGGGATCAGCAGCGGCGTGATCGCGGCGGTTAAAAAGAACTCGTTTCCGGACCATCTTTTTATGGGCGCCTCCCTTCTGGGAGTTTCCATGCCGGTTTTTATGGTGGCGATGCTGCTGCAGTATGTCTTCGCCTACCATCTCCACTGGCTTCCCATTGCGGGGGTAAGAGACTGGAGGGGCTTTATCCTGCCCGCAGTCGCTCTGGGATGGAATTCCGCAGGCAGTGTGGCAAGGCTGGTCCGCTCCACATTGCTTGAGATTCTCGAGGAGGATTATATCGATACAGCCCGCGCCAAAGGGCGCGGCCAGCTGGGCGTGCTGGTGCTGCACGCGCTCCGGAACGCCATGCTTCCCGTCATTACCATGATGGCGGTGCAGTTTTCCGGCCTGCTTTCCGGGGCGGTTATCACGGAGAGCGTTTTCTCCATCAACGGGATCGGCCGCCTCGCGGTACAGGGCATTTCCGGCCGGGACATCCCGCTTCTCCAGGGAACGGTTCTTTTTTCCACCCTGGTCGTCATCCTCGGGAACCTTCTGGCGGACTGCCTGTATTCCGTCCTGGATCCAAGAGTCAGGAAGGAGGGCTGAGGCGTGTTCCGGAAGAAGAAAAACGAGAAGGAAACGATCCATGACATCCGTCTGGAGAGCCAGATCGAGGAGGAAGAGAACTTTTTCAGCCTGATTAAGCGCATGGCGCGGGAGAATAAGCTCGCGGTTTTTTCCGCGGTCCTGATTCTGCTCTTTGTGCTGGCTGCTATTTTCGCCCCTTTCCTGACCCGTTACAGCTACAGTGACATGGACCTGCTGCACCGCCTGTCACC
>DGHP01000049.1 GCA_002392705.1 Lachnospiraceae bacterium UBA3845
ATCCTCCCTGTTCTGACCGGGAGCGGTTTTACAGCAGTTCCCCGATCAGGTCATACTCTGACGCGTCCGTAATCCTCACCCGGGCAAAATCCCCGGTCACAAGCGTCTCATCCGTGTTCAGGAATACATAACCGTCCACATCGGGAGCATCCCCGTAACTTCGGGCGATATAAGTATTCTCTCCCGCTACCTGGCCCTCAATCATAACGTCGGTCACGCGGCCGATCATCTCTCTCCCGAGATCGAAGGCGATCTCCTGCTGGAGTTCCATAAGCTCATCCATGCGGCTGCGCTTCGTCTCCTCGTCGATCTGGTCAGGCATACGGGCAGCCGGTGTTCCTTCTTCCTGGGAGTAGGGGAATACGCCCAGCCGGTTGAACTCCATCTCATTGATAAAGCGGCAGACATCCTCGAACTGTTCTCTGCTCTCCCCCGGAAAACCGGTGATCAGCGTGGTGCGGAGGACAATGTCCGGAACCTCTTCCCGCAGTTTCCGGATGATCCGTTCCAGATCCTCCCGCGTCGTCCTGCGGCCCATCCTTCTGAGAATCTCATCATTCGCATGCTGGATCGGAAGATCCAGGTAATGGACAAACTTCTTTTCCGTCTTCATGCAGCGGATCAGATCCTCATAGATCTCCTCCGGATAGCAGTAGAGCACCCGGATCCAGAATATGCCGGGGATCTGCGCCAGATCATGGATCAGCTCGTGGAGGCACTTGCGCCCGTACAGGTCGGTTCCGTAGAGCGTAGTCTCCTGGGCGACCAGGATCAGCTCCTTCACACCCTTTGAAGCCAGGTCCTGCGCTTCGCGGAGCAGTGTCTCGCGGGGCACGGACCTGAAAGGTCCTCTCATGGAAGGAATCGCGCAGTAAGTACAGTGCTTGTCGCAGCCCTCCGCGATCTTCAGATAAGCGTAATGACCGCCCGTGGTAAGGACTCTGTCCCCCTGAGGCAGCGCAAGCCGGCCAAGGTCGTCCATGGCCTGTCCATGCTCCCCTCTGAGCGCGTCCTGAATCACTTCCGCAATTCTGTCGTAGGCGGTCGTGCCGATGACGGCGTCCACCTCCGGCAGCTCCTCACGGATCTCCTCTGCATAGCGTTGGGCCATGCAGCCGGTACAGATCAGGGCCCTGCAGCGGCCCTCTTCCTTGTATCTTGCGTATTCCAGTATATTGCGGATCGACTCTTCCTTCGCCTCATTGATAAAGCAGCAGGTGTTGATCACGATCACATCCGCTTCCATCTCATCGTCGGTCAGCTGCCAGCCCTGCCCGCTGAGCAGGCCCAGCATCTTCTCCGCATCGACCCGGTTTTTATCGCAGCCAAGTGAAACAAACAGGATTTTCATAGCCATAGAAAGACTTTACTCCTGATCCCCTTCATCGTCGTCCTGTTCATCCGGATCATCGTCGGAATCATAATCATCCGCGTATTCATCGGAATCCCCCATATCATCCAGGTCTTCATCCGAATCAAGACCGGCGCCGACAGACAGAGAACTGTCGATGAACTTGTTGGCCATCTCGGCGATCTCCAGCTTATCCTCAGCATCCGCGTCGCTCGGAAGGATGCGGATCAGGCCGTCCTGCAGCTCCGCCACGGCGGTGGAGAGCGGCTTGAGCGCCTCCTGCCTGCTCACATTGGCTTCGCCCGCGATGATCTGTCTCGCGCGCTTGGCGGTAGCCATAACGATCGAATATCTGGAGTTGACAACGGGGGAATCGTCCTCGGACTCTTCGTTGATCAGTTTCATAAGTTCTGTATAAGACGGATGTAACATGCGCTGTGCGCTCCTTTCCTGTATATTTCTTTGCGGCATCTGAGCCGCGTCATAAAAGCTGCCCTCTTCGGAACCCCCTCAGTCAGGCTGCTTAAAGCTTTCAAGTTCCTTCCTGATCTGTTTAATGAACGGCGCGTTCCGGGAGGTCTTAAGCCTCTGTGCCTGGATCAGCTGATGCAGGCTTTCCGCGCTTTCTTCGATGGTATCATTGACAATAATATAATCGTAATCTCCGACCCCGGCCGCTTCCTCCGCTGCCCTGGCCAGTCTTTTTTTCACCAGCTCCGGCGTCTCGGTTCCGCGCCCCGTCAGCCGCTTCTCAAGCACCTTCGCGCTGGGCGGAAGGACAAAAACCAGCAGCGCTTCCGGCATGCTCCTGCGGATGTTCATAGCGCCCTGAATGTCGATCTCCAGCAGCACATCTCTGCCCTCGTCAAGCATCCGCTCCACATAAGAGCGGGGCGTCCCGTAATAGTTATCCACATAGGATGCGTATTCCAGCAGCTCTCCTCTGTCAATCATCTCCCTGAACTTTTCTCTGGAGATAAAAAAATAGTTTACGCCGTCGGTCTCGCCCGGTCTCGGGGGGCGGGTCGTAGCCGATACAGAATAGGCATAGCCTTCATGGCGCTTCATCATCTCATTCAGGATGCTTCCCTTGCCTGCCCCGGCAAATCCGGAAATCACAACCAGGCTTCCTCTGTTCTTCATATCCTTCTCCTGTGCATGCCTCAGGCTGAGGGTGCCTGCTCCGGACCGCCGGCGCCGGACAGCCGCCTGCCGATGGTGTCCGGGATCAGCGGCGATAAGACGATCCGGTCTGATTCACAGACGATCACGGCTTTTGTCCTGCGGCCGGACGTCGCGTCCACTACCCTGCCCTCTTCCCTGGCCTGCTGGACGAGACGCTTGACCGGTGCTCCGTCCGGATTCACCACGGCGATAATCTTATCGGCGTTCACCAGATTGCCGAATCCGACATTTACCATCCGGTTACTCAATGTTCTGCACCTGTTCCCTTATCTTCTCGATCTCTGTTTTCAGGTCAATGGCGATATTGGAGGTCTCCAGATCATTCGCCTTGGACAGGATGGTATTGGCCTCACGGTTCATCTCCTGGGCGATAAAATCAAGCTTGCGCCCGATATCATCCCCGTCCTTCAGTTCCTTCATCATGGTACTGATATGGCTGCGCAGGCGCACCGTCTCTTCATCCGTGGCCAGCTTGTCCGCAAAAAGGACCACTTCCGCGGCGATTCTGGATTCATCGAGCTGATTGTTGTCCAGAAGCTCCCGGACCTTTTCCTTGAGGCGCTGCTCATATTCCCGGATGATCCCCGGATAGCGCTGCTCCACGGCGTCCACATTGACCAGCATGTGGGAAAGCTTGGACAGAAGATCCGCCTGCAGGCTGTTTCCTTCCCTGATGCGCGTCTCAACAAGCATCTCCAGAGCTTTGTCCAGAGCGCCCCTCAGAACTTCCCAGACCGCGTCCTCATCCACGGAAGACTCCTGCAGCTTGAAGATCTCCGGCTGCATGCCCAGTCTTGCCACCGTAAAATCATTCTTCAGGTCAAAAAGTTCCGACAGCCGGCTGTAAGCCTGTACATATTCCTGCGCCAGATGTTCATTGATCTGCAGATTATACTGGGACTCGCCGATCACCTCGTAGCTGACAAATACATCAACTTTGCCTCTTCTGAGATACTTCTTCAGTTCCGCGCGCACTGAAGTATCGAGGTAGGCGTATTCTTTCGGAATCCGGACGCTGGCGTCCAGATAGCGGTGATTCACACTCTTTACTTCGACCACGAATTTCAGGGTTTCGTTCGCGTTCTCCGAACGCCCGAATCCGGTCATGCTCTTTATCATATACAATCCTCTTCCAGGCGTTCCCGCCGCCCATGAAATGATTCTCAGGAAATTACATGCTGCGCATGCTTCAAGCCCCTTTTCCCTTTTTTACGCAGGGCTTCAGCAACGCAGACTAACACAGAAAACATTATATTGCAACCCTCTTTGCAAAGTCAATTGCTTTTGTCTCTTTCGGAATTCTGTGATATGATTCTTTTACTATTCATGGCCTGTTTGAAATCGGGTTCTAGTTCTTCGTGCTTGCAGGAGAAACAGGTTCTGATTTCAAATAAGGCCTGCGAAGCAGGAACTCCACACACAGCCTCCGACAGAAGCATCGAAGATGCGGCATACGTGCGAAGCACGGATGGTCTACTCTGTACGCTATTCTACTAAGGCAGCAAAGCTGCCAAGTAGAATATGCGGGTGGCCTGATGTG
>DGHP01000136.1:0-8532 GCA_002392705.1 Lachnospiraceae bacterium UBA3845
CAGCAGGTCTGCGGCCCATCACCACCCGGTCCATGCCGGCCAGATCCCTGCAGACACGGACTTTGGAAAAGCCGCTCTTCTCCATCAGGCCCGCAACCGCTCCGCCCTGGCTGCAGCCTGTCTCGAAGACAAGCCAGCCTTCACCTGCAAGATAATCCGCTCCTGCGGCGATGATTCTGCGGTAAAAGGCAAGGCCGTCCTCTCCCCCGTCCAGCGCCATCCTCGGCTCGTAAAGCCGCACTTCCTCCATAAGGGAATCAATCTCCCCGCTCTCTATATAGGGCGGGTTTGAGACAATTATATCATACCTGTCCCCTGCGGGGACCGCATCAAAAAGATCTCCCTGAAAAAAAGAAATCCCGGTTCCGCTGTTCTTTGCATTCTGCCCGGCTGTCGCGAGCGCTTCGGCGGAGAGATCGCAGGCATAAGCTTCTATCCCCGGACAGAGTTTTTTCAGGCTGATGATAATGCAGCCTGACCCGGTGCAGAGATCCAGGACCCGCATCCCGGGCCTGAGCAGGCGCAGAGCCTCCTCCACCAGTGTTTCCGTATCCTGCCGCGGAATCAGCACGTTTCTGTTCACCAGAAAGTTAAGGCCGCAGAATTCCTGGCTGCCTGTAATCTGCTGCAGAGGGATCCGCTTCTGTCTCAGTGCCAGGAGTTCTCTGTAGGGTTCAAGGAGCGCATCCTCTATATTGTCCTCCCTGCAGGACAGATACCTGGCCCGGCTGAGCCGGCCGCCTGAAGCATATTCAAGAAGATAAAAGGCATCCAGATCCGCATCGGGAACGCCATGCTCTTCCAGCTTCTTTACACCCTCTTCATATGCCTCCCTGTAGGTCATACCGGATTCCTCACACTGCCTTTCCGCCCGGTCAGGCTGCTGAAGCCGCCGGGCGCCCGGACGCGCTTTTGCCCGGGCGGTATTAACTGCCAGTCAGAAATCTAAGGCTTCGCCCATCGTCCCTGTCCGGCCTGTAAGCGGATGATCCATTCACAGCCCCAGTGTAAACACTTCTTCGCCGTGGGAAGGTTCATCCTCCGGCGTCAGCTCATAGTGGGCGCCGAAATTCTCATTCAGATACTTTTTCCAGTTGAAGACCGCCTCGACGGATGCGATCCCGACTTCAATCTGGGAATCGTCCGGTTCACGGGTCGTCAGCCTCTGCAGGGCAAGCCCCGGTTTGCTGAGCAGGTTCACAAAAACATTGTCGGAGCGCCCCGCCAGCCGGATGAATTCAAAGGAAACCCCCGCGATCACGGGAATCAGCAGCAGGCGGATCACAATCCTCAGGGCCAGACTGTCTGTCCGGATGAAGAGGAAAAAGATCACGCTGACGATCATGACAAAGAGCAGGAAGCTGGTCCCGCATCTTTTATGCTGTCTGGAACTTTTCCGGACGTTCTCCACATTCAGTTCCAGTCCGTGCTCTATGCAGTTGATGCACTTATGCTCCGCCCCGTGATACATGAAGGTCCTCTGAATATCCTTCATGCGCGAAATCAGGAGCATATAGCCGAAAAATACGGCCATCCTGAGCAGGCCTTCCGCGATCGAGATCAGAAGTTCTGAATCCGTAACCCTGCGCAGAATTCCGGAGAGGGCGAAGGGCAGCATCATGAAAAGGGCGATGGATACCACCAGGGAAAAGGCTACCGTCAGGCCGAGCAGAAGAGAGTTGTCTGAATCCTCGCTCTTGCCGCTCTCGGAGACGGCGCGCTCTCTCAGCTTCCGCCGCTCTTCTTCGGCGCCTGCTTCCGTTTTCTCAAGAAGCTTTGCCGCTTCCTCTTCCTTCCCCTGCTTTCTGAGCTTCGCGGCGTTCTTTTCCGCCTTTTTCTTCTCTTCCTTCAGCCGCTCCTCGAGTTCCTGCTCCGACTCCTCTGCAAAAAGGTCCGCGGAGAACATAAGGCTCTTCATGCCCAGATAGAGGGAATCCACAAAACTCACCATCCCGCGGATGACAGGAATCCCGGCGATCTTTTTATTCCGGATCACTCCGTTATAGACCCCCGTTTTCACGGTAATCCGTTTGTCCGCGGTCCTCACGGCTACCGCATAGCGTCCGCCGTTGCGCATCATGACGCCTTCCATGACCGCCTGGCCGCCTATATTTGAATACTTCATAACAATCTCCGCTCCGGCAGAATCCGAAAAAAGGTTGAGGTTTTCACCTCAACCCTTATTGTTTCAAACCTGTAATTACTTGTTCGAGAAACCATACTTTCTGTTGAACTTATCGATACGGCCGCGTGCCTGTGTCGCCTTCTGCTGTCCGGTATAGAATGAATGGCACTTGGAGCAGATCTCAACATGGATCTCCGGCTTTGTGGAACCGGTCACGAAAGTATTCCCGCAGTTGCAGGTAACAGTTGCCTGAAAATATTTCGGATGAATCTTCTCTCTCATCTTTCTTCTCCTCTTTCTTTTTCTGTGAACTGCCTGCGCCCCTGTCCCAATACAGTGCGCCTTTTCCCGGCCTCCGGGCTATCCCTGCAAGTCCATGCAGTTTGCCGTCCTCCGAACCCCATCGTCCTCAATGGCGCTGCGGCTTTCCTCCGCCCTCGGAAACAGCTTCGTAATTATAGCATGGTCAATCTTTGAATTCAACCACTTTTTTCTTTTGCTTTCACGGTATATAAGCCGCTTTTTCCTTTCGCCTTCACGGAGTTTTTACAGCGCTCCGCACAAAGCCGCGGTCCGCAGCTTATATAATCCTGCTCCCCTTCACTCTGGCCACCAGTTCCGCATTGTTCCTGGTGTGGGCAAAAAGATCCAGGATCCGCTCCACCGCTTCCTCGCCCTTCATTCCGTTCAGGGCTCTTCTCATGGAAAGGGCAGCTTCTGCTTCCGCCGGATCCAGCAGCAGATCGTCCCTGCGCGTGCCGGACTTGACGATGTCGATCGCCGGGAATACTCTGCGCTCCGACAGCTTCCGGTCGAGAATCAGTTCCATGTTGCCGGTTCCCTTGAATTCCTCGTAGACCACGTCATCCATCTTGGAGCCCGTGTCCACCAGGGCTGTCGCGAGAATCGTCAGGCTGCCTCCCTCCCGCATATTGCGGGCCGCTCCGAAGAAACGCTTCGGGGGATGAAGAGCCGCCGGATCAAGGCCGCCGGAGAGGGTTCTGCCGGACGGCGGAACAATCAGGTTGTAAGCCCTGGCCAGACGGGTGATGGAATCCAGCAGGATCGTAACGTCCGTGCAGTGTTCCACGAGGCGCTTCGCCCTCTCGATCCCCATCTCGGCCACTCTTCTGTGATGCTCCGGCGTCTCATCAAAGGTGGAATCCAGAACCTCCACATTATCGCCGACAATCGCCTCACGGATATCCGTGACTTCCTCGGGACGCTCGTCGATCAGCATGATAATCAGGTGCATCTCCGGATTGTTCCGGAGAATCGAGCGCGCGATATCCTTCAGCAGGGTCGTTTTTCCGGCCTTCGGAGGCGAAACGATCATTCCGCGCTGTCCTTTCCCGATCGGGGAGAGCAGATCCACGATCCGCATCGCCAGTTCCCTCCCCGTCCGCTCCATGCGCAGACGCTCATTCGGGAAGACAGGCGTCATGTCTTCAAAATTATATCGCTTTGCCGCTTCTGAAGGACTCATGCCGTTGATGGTCCGTACAAAGAGAAGCGCGCTGAATTTTTCCTGCTGTGTGTGTACCCTGGTATTCCCGCCGACCAGGTCTCCGGTCTTGAGATTGAAACGGCGGATCTGGGACGGGGAGACGTATACGTCATCATCGCCGGGCAGATAATTGTTGCTCCGGATAAAACCGTAACCATCCGCCATGACTTCCAGGACACCTTCCGCCATATTGCCTGAATCCAGCTGCCGAAGGTCCATGGGCGGACGGTCGCTCTCGCTCAGGAACATGGCGCTGCCTTCGTCCGTCTGGCTCCGCAGGCTTCTCTCCTCCTGCGGCATGTCCTGGCGGGTCTGGACCGGGCGCTGCAGATCCTGACTGCTCTGGACAGGACGCTGCATCTCCTGCCGGGCCTGAACCGGGCGCTGCAGATCCTGGCTGCTCTGAACCGGGCGCTGCATCTCCTGCCGGTTCTGGACAGGACGCTGCATCTCCTGCCGGGCCTGGACCGGGCGCTGCATCTCCTGCCGGTTCTGGGCCGGACGCTGCATTTCCTGCCGGCTCTGGACCGGACGCTGCCTGAAGCTTCTTGTCCCGTTTTCAGCAGCCCTGCGTGTCCCCGCGTTCCGCCTCTCCTCGGCGGATCCGCCTGATGCATAACGGCTGCCGCGCTGTTCCGGGCTGCTGACGGCCGCTTCTTCTCTGCCTGCGCGCTGAGAAAGGCCTGCCATGCTGCCCGGCTCCGCAGGTTCAGCATCTGCGCGCCGGGAATCATTTCCCTCAGCCCCTGATTCTATACCTTCTGCAGCTCTGCCGTGCGGAACTTTTTCCGCTCCTCCTGCATCTTCATTCTCCGCGCCGGCACTGCGGATGACAGCTTCCGCCGCTGTTCTATCCGCGGAAGGAGCGGGGGAAGCCGGCGCAAAGGCAGTTCCTGTCCCTCCCTGCTGCTCCCGGGAAGCTTCCTTCTGTCTGTCATAGTCCACCAGAGCGTCCACGACCTGGCTCTTGCGCATGCCGGACAGCCCGCGGATTCCTCTCTTTTTAGCCATATCCTTCAGAAGGGCTGCGGAAAGAAGTTCATAATTATCTCTGTTCATATAACCTGCTTTCTATAAATAAAAATACATAAATCCACTGAAACCGGACGCCATACAAAGATCTTCCGGTTTTACTTCTGCAAAAACAAGGGGAAAGGATCGTTCGGAACCTCCGGAAGAATCTTCCTCGGAAGTCCGGCTGTAGAACGGATGTTCCGGAAATACTCCCCGCAGCGGGGAGATTCAGACGGACCTGCCATGCCGGCAGGATACCTGTTCGATTATCGTCTCAGGCCGCTCCCGCAGCCTTTGCCGCCGGGTCCTGAAACTGTTCAGACTTTTTCTTTCTATCCAGGGCCCCACAGATCAGGCCGTGAATAACGACTTTTTTACTATACCATAACCGGACGCAGAATCGCAACTCTGTTTGCATTTTCTTTTATTCTATTGTATTCTAGCTGAAATGATTATTCCTGTACAGAAAGGAGCTGGTGCTGCTTTGTCATCTGACCAAATCATCCAGGGACTGATCCTGCTGATCCTGATCGTCCTGTCCGGTTTTTTCTCGTCCGCCGAGACGGCGCTCACTACCGTAAACCGGATCCGCATAAAAAATCTCGCAGATGACGGAAACCAGAGAGCCGCCAGAGTGCTTCAGATACTTGATTCCTCCGAAAAGATGCTCAGCTGCATCCTGATCGGCAACAATCTCGTCAACATTTCCGCCTCCTCGCTGGCTACTTCCCTTGCCATCTCCCTGTTCGGGCGCAGATCCATCGGATTGATGACCGGTGCCCTGACCCTGATCGTGCTGATCTTCGGGGAGATCACGCCGAAAAATGCCGCAAACGCCAACTCGGAAAAGCTGTCCCTGCGCTACGGCGGAATCATCCATTTTCTGATGATCATCATGACGCCCCTGATCTGCCTGGTGAATCTTCTTGCCGGAGGCGTGATGAAGCTCTTTCATATTCAGGTGGAAAGCGGGGACAGTCTGGTTACGGAGGATGAGATCCGGACACTGGTCGACGTCAGCCATGAAGACGGTGAGACGACCGGCGCGGAGCGGGAGATGATCAACAATGTCTATGATTTCGGAGACCAGACCGCCAGCGATATCATGGTTCCCCGCGCAGACATGGTTCTGGTGAGCACGGAGGATGACTACGACACCGTCGCGTCCATCTACCGCTCCGAGCGCTTTACAAGACTTCCCGTCTATGAGAAGGACAGGGACCATATCGTGGGTGTCCTGAATCTCAAGGATTTCTGCTTCGTCGAGGACCGCAGCAGCTTCCGCCCGAAGGACCTCATGTACGCCCCCTACTATACCTTCGAGACCAAACCGCTTGCGGACCTCCTGGTCGAGATGCGGGAGAATTCAGCCAGTCTCACCATCGTTCTTGATGAATACGGTTCCGCGGCCGGCATGCTGACCTTCGAGGATCTGATGGAAGAACTGGTCGGAGAAATCCGGGATGAGTACGATGAAAATGAAGAGGAATGGATCCGGAAGCTGTCGGAAAGGGAATACCTGATCGAGGGCGGCGTCAAGCTGGACGATATCAATGACCGCATCGGGACATCCCTTCAGTCGGAGGAGTATGATTCCATCGGCGGATATGTGATCGAGCACCTGGACCACCTGCCCACCGCGCATGAGAAAGTGCAGACGGAAGAAGGCCTCATCCTGAGCGTCGAGAATATGAACCGGAAACGGATCGGCAGGGTCCGCCTCACGCTCCCGGAACAGAAGCCCCCGGAAGAATAAAAAATGCTTTATGCCATCAGGCAGAGGAACCTTTACAGGTCCTCTGCCTTCATTTTTGCTAGTTCAGCATCTATTTCCCGGATGAGTTCTGTCTCACTGAGTCCCCCGGCAAAAGTACCTCTGTGATATACGATCTTCCCGTTGACGATCGTAGTATCGATGTTTTCTTCTGATGAGGCATAGACTACGGCCGCTTCCGCGTCATGGTCCGGGAAAGACTTCAGATGTCTCGGATCAAACAGAATCATATCAGCCTTCTTGCCCACTTCCAGAGTTCCTGTCAGCTGTTCCACCTCATGCATGGCTTTTTCTGCAGGCTCTATAAAAATGGACGGCATTCCATATTCTTCACCGGTGTCCTGAAAAGTCCGGATGAACACACTGCGGATTCCCGTGGACTGCATCCCCTCAATGCAGGAATATGCAAGCTCCGGATCCTGATTTGTATAAAAGATCAGCAGGGTCATGAAACTGCTGTCCTTTTGCTCTGTTTCAGACTTCTCCTCCGACCCTGAGCAGATCCAGGATCCGCTCCAGGGGCAGTTCCAGGTAAACGGAAAGTTCCTCGGCGGAGGGCTTCTCCCCGTTTTCTCCCTCAAGCTCCCTGGCCGCATCAGCGAGCTGATTCATATTTCTTACAATTCTCCGGTCGCTCCTCAGAGCGTCCTCCTCCCCCCGGATCCATTCCTCCAGATAGTCGGTCACACTGTTGAGAAGCTTCACACGGTAGGCAGCCAGCGATTCTTCTCTGCCCAGCCGGTCCATGGCAAGCAAAAGGCCGATGTTCGCCTCCTGTACAAGGTCCTCCGGATCAATCTGCAGAAAACGCCCGGCGGCAGCATGCGCGGCAGAAGCGGGCCTGTTTCCCGTCTTCCCCGCAAGGTCAAACTCTCCCGCAAGGTCGCATACCGTCTGCAGATAAAGCTCCACAAGCCTGTTCCTGGCGCCGCCGTCCCCTGAGGAAGCCTGCCGGAAAAGCCGGAATTCCTCCTTCTCGTCAACCGGGAGGATCCCGTTCAGGTCCTCCAGATAGATCTCAAGTATGCTGCGCCGCTCTGTCCGCTCTTCCTTCTCCTGCTCCGGATCCGTCAGCTCGATTCCTTCCTGCTTAAGATAATCGCATACAAGCGAAAAGCGGGACTGATCAAGCCCTGTTCCTTCCAGCGCCTTTTTTACCTGGGCAAGGTCCAGGCTCATATCCTGTTCCTTCGCCAGGTCTGTAAGTCCTTTCAGTTTCTGTCTGAAGACAAATGTCTCATCCGCCACTTTTCAGGCTCCTTCCCCTTTAATCGGACAGGCCGGCAGAAGATGCCGGCGCCTTCCCGCTCTGATCCGCACCGGCCGTCAGAGCTGCCCCGTACAGGCGGGTACCCGCTCTGCGGCCATATCCTGCAGATAAAGACGGACCACCGCATCCTCTGCAGTGGCCCGGCACTCACGCCCGCTTCCGCAGGCCATGCGTCTCACTCAATAATCCTGGTTTTCCATGTATTTCATATATTTGACAACCATCAGGGCGATCTTCAGGGTGATCGCGTCCTCGAATACCCTCAGGTCCAGGCCGGTCTGCTTCTGCAGCTTGTCCAGTCTGTAGACCAGCGTATTGCGGTGGATGTAAAGCTGTCTGGAAGTCTCGGAAACGTTCAGGCTGTTCTCGAAGAACTTGTTGATGGTGATCAGGGTCTCCTCATCAAAATCATCCGGGGACTTGCCCTCGAAGACTTCCTTGATGAACATCTTGCAGAGCGGTATCGGAAGCTGGTAAATCAGGCGCCCGATCCCCAGGCTGCTGTAGGCGATGATCTGACGGTCGGCGAAGAAAATCTTCCCTACGTTCAGAGCCATGCGCGCTTCCTTATAGGAGCGGGAAACCTCCTTCAGCTCATTCACAACCGTACCGTAGGCGATCAGGGCGTTCCCCCTGCGCTCCTCCGGAAGGGAGCTGAGGATCAGCTTCGAGACCTCCTCCAGGCGGTCATTCCCCTCGTCCGGAAACAGTTCCTTGACGATGATCACGCTCTTCTCGTCCACAGCGGTCACAAAATCGCTGTTCTTGGTGCCGATCAGGCTGCGCACTGTCTCGAGGGAACTGTTCTCCCGCTCTGTATCCAGCTCCAGAATATAGACGAC
>DGHP01000136.1:8630-19341 GCA_002392705.1 Lachnospiraceae bacterium UBA3845
CTGTTATAGATATCAACCAGCAGCAGGTTGTCGAGCAGGAGATTCTTGATAAAGTTGTCCTTGTCGAAGCGTTCCTTGTATGCCACCAGAAGGCTCTGGATCTGAAAGGCAGCCATCTTTCCGACCATGTAGACGTCGTCCGAACTGCCGCTCGCGATCAGAATATATTCCAGCTGTGTATCGTCCACAACTTTAAAAAACTGAAAACCGGAGATCACCTGGCTCTCAGCAGGTGAATTCTCAAATTCAAGCACCGCCTCACGGAAATTCTCCGCCTGCTCAAATGTGGTGGCAAGCACAATCCCTTCTGTATCCATGATACACATATCAACTCTGCTGATCACCTTGAGGCCGTCCAGAGTCGACTGCAGCACCTGGTTTGATATCATGGGCATACCCTCCTCACACAATGTCTCTTAAACGATCCGTCCCGGCCTGCAAGGCCCGCAGCCGCATCCCGCCTTCTTGTATGAGTTGCTTTTCACAGCCTTCCACACATCAGGCCGCACGCATATTCCACCTGGCAGCTTTGCTGCTTAATGGAACAGCGTACAGAGCAGACCATCCGTGCTGGCACGTATGCCGCATCTTCGATGCTGCTGTCTGAGGCCGTGAACAGAAACTCATATGAAAATGCAGATTCTGCACTCAGATCGAGTAAAAACTATTCATATTTACCATAAGTATGAATATAGTGTAAGCTTTTTTTCCAAAAAAATCAACGTAATTTGTGTAATTTGCACGATTCTTTTGTACTGCTTTTTATGGCCCTGCAGGCTCAGATTTCGAAAAGCAGGTCGCCGTAGGAGGGCATCGGCCACATATCCTTGTCCACGATCATCTCCAGCCTGTCGACGGGAGCGCGCAGCGCTTCCATGGCCGGCAGAATCTGCTCATGATAGAACACTGCCCTCTCACGGCCTTCGGGCTTAAGTTCCGCCTTTTCGGTCAGATCGGAAAGCTCCTCAAGGGCGCGCTTTGTCCTTAACAGAAGATCATTGGATTCCGTGAGCATAGCGCACTGAACATCCGGCTCAGCGCCCGCCTGCCGGACAGCGTTCACGGAATCGGCCAGGCTCCGGGTCCAGTGGATCACAGCCGGGATGATGGACTTGGAAGCCATGTCAATCATGGTCCGGGATTCGATATGGATGGCCTTGGCATACAGCTCATATTTAATCTCCGCCCTGGATCTGAGCTCGGATTCTGTAAAGACGCCGAAGCGCCGGAACAGTTCGATCGAGACCGGAGTGGTCAGGGCCGGAATCGCGTCCACCATGGATCTTATATTGGGAAGTCCTCTCCGCTCCGCCTCCCTGCGCCATTCTTCGGAATATCCGTTTCCGTTGAAGATGATTCTCTGGTGTTCGGTCAGATAGCGCTTGATCAGGTCGTGAACCGCAAGATCAAAGTCCTCCGCCTTCTCCAGCACATCGCAGGCATCCGAGAAGGATTCCGCGACGATCGTGTTCAGTACGATATTCGGCGCGGCGATGGAATCCCGCGAACCGACCATACGGAATTCAAATTTATTCCCTGTGAAGGCAAAGGGGCTGGTCCGGTTCCTGTCTGTCGCGTCCTTCGAAAAATTGGGCAGCGTGCTGACGCCGGTCTTCAGCTTTCCGCCCTTGATAGAGCTGGTCGCCGTACCGGTCTGGATCAGCTGCATCACCACATCGTCCAGCTGGTCCCCGAGGAAAACGGAGATGATGGCCGGCGGAGCCTCATTGCCTCCAAGCCTGTGATCATTGCCCGTATCCGCGGCTGATTCGCGCAGAAGATCCGCATGCATGTCGACAGCCCTCAAAATGCAGGCAAGGACCAGAAGAAACTGGATATTCTGGTGAGGCGTCCTGCCCGGGTCGAGCAGGTTGATTCCGTCGTCGGTTGAGAGGGACCAGTTGTTGTGCTTGCCGGAGCCATTGACCTGCGCAAAGGGTTTTTCATGGAGCAGGCACCTCATATGGTGGGCAGCCGCCACCTTTTTCAGGGTCTGCATGGCTATATGGTTATGATCCAGCGCCAGAGAAGCGGACTCATAGATCACCGCCAGCTCATGCTGGGCCGGAGCCGCCTCATTATGCTGGGTCTTGGCAGGAACGCCCAGACGCCACAGTTCCTCATTGACGTCCTTCATAAAGGATGCGACCCTCTGGCGCAGAACGCCGAAATAATGATCATCCAGTTCCTGCCCTTTCGGCGGCATGGCGCCGAACAGGGTCCTCCCGGCATAGATCAGGTCCTTCCTCTGGCAGAAGGCATCCGCGTCAACCAGGAAATACTCCTGCTCAGGCCCGACAGAGGGCGTCACGCGGCTGGAGCGGTCGTTGCCGAAAAGACGGATCAGACGCAGGGACTGCGCATTGATCGCCTCCATGGAGCGCAGAAGGGGCGTCTTGAAATCCAGGGCTTCCCCGTTGTAGGAGCAGAAAGCCGTCGGAATGCAGAGAATCGCGCCGGCCGCATCCCTGCGGATAAAAGCCGGGGAAGTCGGATCCCAGGCAGTATAGCCGCGCGCCTCAAAGGTCGCCCTGAGGCCTCCGGAGGGGAAGGAGGAGGCGTCAGGCTCTCCCTTGATCAGCTCCTTCCCGGAAAATTCCAGCAGAACGGAACCGTCCTGTCTCGGAGCGGTCAGGAAAGAGTCGTGTTTCTCGGCGGTGACGCCGGTCAGAGGCTGGAACCAGTGCGTATAGTGGGTGGCCCCCTTCCCGATCGCCCATTCCTTCATGGCCTCGGCGATCTCATCCGCCACAAGCGGATCCAGGTCCTTTCCCTCCTCGATCGTCCTGCGCAGCTCCCGGTAGACCCGTCTGGGGAGGCGCTCCTGCATTACCCTGTCATTGAACACATCTTCCCCGAAGATGTCTGCGACACGGAACAGCTCCTTTGTTTCACTCATAGTTCAGATCCCTCTTCTTCCGGCAGAAAGAAAGGAGCGCTTCAAGCTGTTATTCCTGAACGCTCCTTTCCGGTCTGTTATGTCTGTGGTTTTTAAGCAGTGGTTTTTGAGTACAATACACCAGCTCTCAGAAAAATGCAAGTCCTCCTGTCTGCGATTCGCGGCGGCAGTTCTCAGTCGGTTACTGTTCACGGCCCTCTTATCCGTTTACGTTCAGGTATACGTCCTCCCTCTGGTGGAAGCCGCCCCCGATGATCACCTCGTCCATATTCTCCCGCGTCACGGCCGCCGGTTCAAGAGCGCAGCACGGCACCTCGCTGACTCCGTCGAAGATCGTCTCCCCTGTATGATATTCAAGGCTCTCATCCCGGATATCCTTTCCCTGGGCCATCTCCACGGCGAAGCAGGCGGCGATCCTGGCCTCCTCATCGACCGGCTTGTACACGGTCATGGTCTGGGTTCCCTCCACGATCCTCTGGCAGGCGGAGAGTTCCGCATCCTGGGCCACCACCGGCACGCTCCCGGCGATCCGGTTCTCGGTGAGGGCCTTGATCGCCTGGCCGGCCAGGTCATCGTTTCCGCACATGACGCCGTCCACTTTTCCGCCGGTCTGTTCCAGACCTTCATTTACCTTCTCAAAGGCCAGCTCCGCCAGCCAGTTCTCGCAGAAGGACTCATAGACGATATCGATGCCGTGCCCTTCTATGGCCTCCTCAAAGCCTTTCTTCAGCTGCCAGACGTTATTGTCGCTCGCGGAACCGAGAATCTCAAAGACTGTTCCGCCCTCCGGAAGCGCCTCCACCAGGGCATGCCCCATCAGGCTTCCCACCATCTCATTGTCAAAGGAGATATAGAGGTCCGTGCCCGCCCCGCGGATCAAACGGTCATAGGAGATTACCACGATACCCGCATTTTTCGCCTCCTCCACTACCTCTGTCAGAGCCTCTCCGTCGATCGCGATGATCACGATGACATCCATTTTCCTGGAGATCAGGTAGCGGATCTGCTCGATCTGCTCCTCCACCTCCCCGTTGGCGTTCTGTACGTTGACCTCCGCCCCGAGGCTCTGGGCCGTGGAGACAAACACATCCCGGTCCCTGAGCCAGCGCTCGATCACGAATGAGTCAAAGCACAGGCCGATCCGGATCGGCCCCGGGGCATCTTCGCTCTCTTTTATGCCGGTTCCGGCGCTCTGCTCCCCGCCCCGGGAACAGCCACCCAGGCACAGAAGCAGGGCGGCCAGAATCATATACAGCATCCATTTTCCGAACCATCTGCGCATGATAGTCTCCTTCTGCCGGTACAGCCTCCCGGCAGGATCATCACTGTTTCCCCGCAAGGGAAACCATCTCCTGTTACGCCCGGCCCTGCTCCGTCTCCTGCAGTTCAGCCCTTCAGAGAATCCCGGTATTCCCTGGGCGTCATGCCGGTCTGTTTCTTAAAGATCCGGCTGAAATAGTTGGGATCGGTATAACCGGACATGGCGCCCACCTCCCGCACCGACAGGAGGGGATCGCGGAGGGCGTTTTTCGCCCGGTCAATCCGGACCGACGTCAGATAATCGATGAAATTCTCCCCTACCTCTTCCTTGAACAGCTTGCTGAAATAGTAGGGGCTCACATTGACTTCCTTCGATACGTCATCCAGCGAAATCTCCGTCATATAATGCTCGCGGATATATTTCTGGGCGCGCGCAACGGCGGATTCGGACTGGTTTTCGATGCGGTCCCGGATGGCCCCGGTGATGCTCATCATATGATCCATAAACCAGCCGCGGATCTGGTCAGCGTCCGAGAGGGCAGCCACCTGGGTCAGATAGTCTTTGCGGTAGCTGTAGGCATAATTAACCGCGCCTGCCTGGAAGGCCTCCTTCTCGGCCCTCAGCAGAAGCTCGAGCGCCTTCAGCCTCATGCTGTCCAGGTCCTCCGGATCTTTGGCGGTCATCCAGTCAAAAAAGGCGTCGATGTTTCTGCGCACCCCTTCCACGTCTCCGCGGTTCAGGCATGCGAACTCATCCCGCTCCAGTTCGATGGGATAATTGTCCTCGATAATCCCGTGTCTGGTCAGGTCATCCGTGTGGGTAACCCTGGACCTGGAATTCTGCAGGGCGGACACCGCCTCCTGGTAGCTGATGCGGAAGTCCCCGATTCTGCAGATTCTGCCGATTCCGCAGCGGAATTTCAGTTCAAGCTTCTCCTCCAGACGCTGGATGATCCGGCGGATCCGGTCAATCGCCCCGATCCGCTCCTCATAACTGAAATGTTCCTGTCCGTAGGGAAGGATCAGAACGATCCGGTCGGACATGACCGGCCCGATGATGCATCTCTGGAAGGATTTGACGATGGAACGGATCTGGCTGTAGGACTCCTGGGCCTTCAGACGGCTCCCTACGGGGCTTTCCAGCCGCCCGTCCCGGATCCCGCTCCCCAGCTGCAGCACCTCCGCGTAGGCGTAATCCTCCGAGATCTCAAGCAGCTGCTTATAGTATTCCTCGTCCTGGATATCGTTGGCCAGCAGAAGGCTCGAGACAAAGCCGTTCTCCACAACCGGAATCACTGTCTCCAGTTTCTCCTGGATCTCCAGCTGCTCAGAGCGCTTGGCGCGGATCTGGTCCACCTTGGCCATCGCCTCGTCGAGGGTCTCTATAACCGTCTTCCGGGAGATCGGCTTCATCAGGTATTTCTCGACGCCCAGAGCGATCGCGTCCTGGGCGTAGTCAAACTTGTCATAGGCAGAAATCACATAGAAAAGGCAGGAACTGTTGAAGGAGCGTATCTCCCTGATTGCCTGGATTCCGTTGATGCCCGGCATCTGGATATCCATAAATACAATATCCGGGTGAAAGCTCTCTGCCTGCTCGATCGCCGTGCGGCCGCTCTTGGCAAGCGCCACCTCCACATCCGATCCGTACTGCCTGCGTATGATCTCGCTGAGCGCCCCCAGCATAATCCCCTCATCGTCCGCAAGAAGGATCCTGTACATGCTGCTGTGTCCTTTCCATACTTATTTCTGTCCGCTCATTTCTGTCCCAAAGCCCCGTCCCCCTCCGCTTTCCGCTGCAGGGGAAGCAGAACCGTCACTTCCGTTCCGCAGCCCACACCGTCGCTCCAGATGGAAAAGAGGTTTTTCTCATTATAATACAATTCCAGCCGGGACATAACATTGGCAAGGGCGATTCCGGCCGAGCCGGAGCCCTGCGCAGAGCTCCCCGCCCCTCTCCCGTCTGCCGGCGGCTTCATCAGGGCATCCAGCTGAGCGCTCGTCATACCGCAGCCATTATCACTGACCGTTATGCAGACGCACTCTCTGCCGGTCTCATTTTCCTCCGGGCCGATCCGTTCCGCCTTCAGCAGCACGCGCCCGTTTTCGTGGTCGTCATGGATCCCGTGCTGGATGGCATTTTCCACGACCGGCTGGAGGATCATGCTCGGCATCTCCAGCTCTTTCAGGGGTATGCCCTCCCCGATCCTGCAGCTGTAGTGGATATCTCCCGCGAAGCGGACATTCAGAATGTAGATATAATTATCTACCGAGGCAATCTCCTCCTCCAGGCTGGCCGTGCCGCCTGATTTTTTTACATTATAGCGGAAAAAATCTGCCATGCGTCCAAGAAAATCCTCTGTTTTTTCCGCCCCCTCCAGCATGGCCAGCTGGGCGCCGGCATTGAGGCTGTTAAAGAGGAAATGGGGATTGATCTGGGCCTGCAGGTACCTCAGTTGGGCTTCCCGAAGATGGGCCGCCATGGAGAGTTCCTGCTGCTTCATCCGCGCCTCCGTCTCCAGGGAGGTGCGCTGCCGCACGATATACAGGCGGATGCTGTCAAGCATCTTGCTGAAGGCGCCTGTCACGATCCCGACCTCATCGTCTGTCAGGGCTTCTCCGACGGCGACGTCAAAATCCCCCTCCGCCACACGGTCGGCCGCGCTGGCGAGAGAGGTCAGGGGACTGATCATCGCGTGGACAAGCACGGAAGCCACACCGCTGATCAGGGCAAATACAATCAGAATCAGAATCAGGCTGAATATTTCCATCTGGCTGAAGGCATTCAGCATCAGACTGTAGTTTTCTGAATTCTGTCTGAAACGCAGACTGTTGAGCTCATAGATATAGGTGCTGAGATAGCCGTAGATCCGCTCTGTCTCCTCATAGAAGGTCCGGTACTCCTCAACATTCCTGCCGCGCTTGGCCTGGACCGCGTCCTCCGCGCGTGCGACATAATCCCTGCTCATCAGGCGGATATTGCGCTCCAGCATCATGGTTTCATCCTTTACGATGCTGTCGCTCAGTTCCTCCGTCAGTTCCAGATATTCCTGCTCGAAGCGGTAGAAATCCTCCAGGGCACCGCTGGACCGGGTACTCAGATATTCATAAACGCTCGACTCGACTGCGTTCAGCTTGTCCGTGAGTTCGATAATGGATACATTCGAAACAAATGCCTGGTCAATCCTGCGGAGCATGTCACGGCTCTGGGAAAAAATAAAGATATTCACACCCAGAATCAGCGTGAGCATGACGCCAAGCAGAAAAAGCAGCTTTGACTGGATCGAATGAAGGAAAAAGCGGGTTCTGTCCGCGCGCGCAGCTCTGTTCATGCCTTCTCCTCCTCTGTCCGCTGCCTCTCCGCCTTCCTGCTGGTGTACAGAAGAAGATTCCCGGACGTGACCGTCTCGAGGGAGAGGTTGAAATAATCCGATACATTTCCATAGCTGATATACTCATCCAGAGCCCTGACAGCTGTTTCCCCGGCACTGGCCGGATCGATGGTCATGGTGACCGGGATCAGCTGCCTCCGGATGGCGGAGAGGGTCTCGTCGGAAGCATAGTAGCCTATGATCTGTACCTGGGAGACCAGATTATAGTCTATCACCGCGTTCAGGACGCATTCTGTCTGGACCGGGCTAGTGCAGATCAGGATATCCGGGCGCATGTCCTCCACCAGAATATTCCGGATGGATTCCTCCGCCTCGAAATCACTGGCTGAGTCAATCTCCTCCACGGAGACGGTGACATTTTCCCCGTAGGGACTCCTGTTCAGGGCTGCCACGATCTGGGCATAGATCAGGTTGGCCGCCACCTCCTCCTCATCCAGATCCGTAAGGAGGCAGACCCTGCGGCTGTTCTCCGTCAGAAGCGCTGCCGCCTGCTTTCCGTACAGTTCTCCCATCTGGTAGCTGGATACGCCGACATAGCTGATCCGGTCGGAACCGGAAGCGTCCTTCAGGAGCGTTACGACCGGAATACCCGCCCCCGAGGCGTCCCCGATCGCTTCCACCATCTCCTTCGTTCCGTCCGGGCAGACGATCAGCCCGTCCACATGGGACGCGATCCCGATCTCCATACACTGGGTGAGGCTGTAGGAAACAGGCGCGTTCTGGCCTGCCCACTCAAGGACGGCATCCTTCCCGCCGCATGCTTTTGAGGCAGAATCATAGATCTTCTGCCACATCTCCGAATTATTGCCGCAGACAAAAAGAAAATGCCTGCTGTAGCTCCTGGTCTGGTCCGGAGTCTCCCCGAAAAGGGTCATGCTCTTCTGATAATAGAGCCTCATGGCGATCATCAGGGCCGCTGTCACAGCCAGTATCGCCAGGGCATATCTGAATATTCTTTCTCTCATGGCGCCACGCTGAATAATAAAATGTATGATCTGACGGAAGCACTCAGAAGGGGGTGGACCCCGTCTGAGAAAGGTTCTGTTTCTCCTCCTGTACACCTTCCGGGTATATATGAAAGAAAGGCCTGCCGCAGACGGCAGGCCCCTGTCGGGCGGATTTACGGCTGAGAACCGGCCTGCATCCGCTCTATAAGAGAAACACTGATACAATCAGTGTTTCCTTAGTTTACGCACAGCTGTTATTTTGCAGATTTTTTGGAAAGAATGTCAAATGCCACGGCGCCGAGAAGGACGACGCCCTTGACCACCTTCTGATAATTCGCGTCAATTCCCATAAGGCTCATGCCGAGGTTGATCACGCCGACCAGTGTGGCACCGACAACCATGCCGAAGACAGAACCGGCTCCGCCGTAAGCGGAGACGCCGCCGACGACGCAGGCGGAGATGGCGTCCATCTCATAGTTGGTTCCCGCTGTCGAGTTGGCTGCCTGGAACCTGGCCACAACCGCCCAGGTCGTAATCACGGTCAGGACTGCCATATTCAGATAGGCAAGGAACATGATTCTTCTTGTATTGACACCGGACAGGCGCGCCGCCTCCCGGTTGCCGCCGACCACATAGAAATGACGGCCGATCGTTGTTTTGTCCGTGACGAAGCTGTAGAGCAGAACAATCACAACCACCCAGACCAGGACGGTCGGAATGCCGCCGGCCATACTCAGCTTGTAGGCAAAGAGCAGAATCACCGCGCTCAGGAGGACGCATTTGATCAGAACTGCCTGCATGCTCTCCGCTTCATATCCCTTTTTCACCTTCATGGCCCGCGAGCGGACATTCAGAAGGATCACCAGGCAGGCTGCCACGATGCCCGCGATCATGCAGGGCATATTCATGTGATTGAGCTTGGTCGGGAAAAGCTTTCCGGAAAAAATGCTCAGGAAACTGTCAGGGAACGGCGCAATCGAACCGGTCGAACTGTTTCCGCTCAGGATCGCGGTTCCGAGTCCGCGGAAAGCGAGATAGCCGGCAAGAGTGGCAATCCACGGCGGGATATTGACATAGGCAATCAGGTAGCCGAGAACGCAGCCGTAGCCAACACCGATCGCGAGAGTCAAAAACACCGACAGTCCGATGTTCATTCCCCGGATGACCATAAAGTAACCGGCGATCGCGCCGAGAAGGCAGACGACGGATCCGCAGGACAGGTCGATGTTGCCTCCTGTAAGCATGCACATCAGCATGCCGCAGGCCAGGATGTAGACATAGGCATTCTGCGTAATCAGCGCGTTGAAATTCAGCGGAAAGAATATGGAACCCTTCGTCGTGACCATGAAGAACAGATAGACAAGGACCAGCACGATGATCATCGTATTCTTTTTCAATACAGCTTTAATATCCATAACCATCCTCCTCCCTTATCATTTCTCTCTCTTTGACAGTACGTCAAACATGACAGCGACAAGAAGAACGATTCCCTTGACGACTCTCTGATAGTTTGCCGCGATTCCCATGATACTCATGCCCTGGTTGATGACGCCCATCAGGACGGCACCGATGATGACACCTGCCATGGACCCGACTCCGCCGTAAGCGGAGGCGCCGCCGACGAAGCAGGCCGCGATCGCGTCCATCTCATAGCCCTGCCCGTATGTGGGCTGCGCGGAACTTGCCCTGGCCACAGTCAGAATGCCCGCAAGGCCCGCGAGAAATCCCATGTTGGCATACGCGAAGAAATATACCATCTTTGTATTGATGCCGGAGAGCCTCGTCGCTTTCTCATTGCCGCCGACCGCGTAGAGATAACGGCCGATGGCGGTATTCTGGGTGATATAGCTGTAGATCAGAAGGACTGCCGCCACCCAGACCAGCACGGTCGGAATTCCCTTGTAGGAGGCAAGCTTGTAGCCGAGCCAGAGGATCAGGACCGTCAGCACCAGCAGCGTAACCATCTTTCCGGCCGGGGAGCCGTGTGCGATTCCCTTCTTTCTGCGGGCCGCTTCCTTGCAGAGGGTCATGACAACATAGATGGCTGCGATCAGAACCGCCGCTGCCATACAGGTCATGTTCAGTCCCCCGCCCTTTCCGATAAAGTCCGGGACATAGCAGTCAGCGCCGCCGCCGAATACATTCAGGAAACCCGTATCTTCGATGGCCACAGCATAGCCCTGCAGAACCACGTTGGACAGACCGCGGAAAGC
>DGHP01000136.1:19454-20859 GCA_002392705.1 Lachnospiraceae bacterium UBA3845
AAGGCGCCGATCGCAAGGCCGACCAGCAGCATGACGATAACTGCAAAAATGAAGCTCATATGCTTCTGCATGATCACCGCGCCGAGCGCGCCGGTGAAGCAGACGACGGAGCCGACCGCAAGGTCGATGTTTCCTCCGGTCAGGATGCAGAGCAGCATGCCGGAAGCGAGGACAAATACATAGCCGTTCTGAGAAATCAGGTTATTGATATTCTGCGCATACAGGATCTTGCCCTGTGTGCTGACCGAGAAGAAGATAACAACCAGGACCAGCGCAAGGACCATGGTATACTTCTTCAGAAAATTGCCGATACTGCCTTCTTTCATCGTCAGTCCCCCCTCCCCAGAATCGTGGCCATGATGCTCTCCTGGGTCGCCTCGGCGGCGTTCATCTCGCCGACGATCCTGGATGCGTTCATGATATAGATACGGTCACTCATGCCGAGTACTTCCGGAAGCTCCGAAGAGATCATGAGAACGGACTTTCCGGCCCGGGCGAGATCATTGATGATGCAGTAGATCTCATACTTGGCGCCGACGTCTATACCTCTGGTCGGCTCGTCAAGAATCAGAACGTCGGGTTCCGCATACATCCACTTGGCCAGAAGCACTTTCTGCTGGTTTCCGCCGGACAGATTGCCGACCAGCTGCTCCACGGTAGGCGTCTTGATTTTCAGTTTATCCTTGTATTCAACCGCCACATTGTATTCCTTATCCTTGTCAATCACCGATCCGCTGGCCAGGCTGTCAAGATTGGCCAGGGAGGTATTGACCTTGATCGACTGGGACAGGACCAGGCCGTTGCCCTTCCGGTCCTCCGTCACGTAGGCAAGCTTGTGGGCAATGGCGTCACCCGGGCTGTGCAGATTCACCTGCTGACCGTTGATCTTCAGGGTACCGCTGATCTGGGTCCCGTAAGAGCGGCCGAAGATGCTCATGGCAAGCTCCGTACGCCCCGCGCCCATCAGACCGTAGATCCCTACGACCTCGCCTTTGCGTACATAGAGGGAGACATCATTCACAACCTTGCGTTCCGGATAGAGCGGGTGGTGAACCGTCCAGTTCTGCACCTCCATATTGATCTCACCGATCCGCACGCCCTCTCTCTTCGGGAAGCGGTTGGTAAGCTCACGTCCGACCATTCCCTTGATGATCCGGTCCTCAGATACCGGCTCGGCTCCGTGGCAGTCAATGGTCTCGATGGTGGAACCGTCACGCACGACCGTTATCTTATCGGATACATACGCAACCTCGTTGAGCTTGTGGGAAATGATGATCATGGTCATTCCCTGCTTCTTGAAGCCCAGCATCAGGTCCAGCAGCGCGCGGGAATCCTCCTCGTTCAGGGATGAGGTGGGCTCATCCAGAATCAGCAGCTTCGCCTGCTTGGCCAGCGCCTTGGCGAT
>DGHP01000143.1:0-431 GCA_002392705.1 Lachnospiraceae bacterium UBA3845
ACAGCACCGGCTGTCATACCGCCGACGATATATTTCTGCAGGAATACAAACAGGATTACAACCGGCATGGCCAGAATCGCGCCGTACGCCATGATACAGTTCCACTTTGTGCCGTATTTGTTCTGGAAACGGTAAATGTTCGCTGTCAGAGGACGCATCTCCGGTTTTACGTTGAAGGTCATGGAGTAAGCCAGGTCATTCCAGCCGTTCAGGAAAGAGATGACAAGGCAGGTGATGATACCGGTCTTGATTGCCGGGATCATAATCTTAAAGAAAGCCTGGAATACATTGCAGCCGTCAATTCTGGCGGCATCGTCCAACGCCGTCGGCACGCTCTTGAAATAAGGCCGGAGCGTTACCACAATGAAGGGGACGGTTCCGGAAGCGATCGCAAGGGCAGGGCCCAGGTAGGTGCCGAGCAGGTGCAGGCG